>CAINAY010000457.1 GCA_903846425.1 uncultured Noviherbaspirillum sp. | reverse complement strand
GATTCGCCTCATCTATGGCACTTCCTACACGACCGAAATTTGTCGCTTCTAATCCCGGGCTGAACTCAAGTAACTGGCGGTAGGCTAACTTCGATTGGATCAAGTCGCCAGCCTCCAGCGCAGCGATTAGTGCTTTGAGTTTTTGCTGATGCTGCTGACGACGGCTGTTACCTGCCGGTTCTTGGTCCTTACGACCTGATCCGGATGAGTTTATGCGTATACCCATTTCCATGTTCATGATGGCGCCTCTTTACTAAATGTCGTACTAGCGTTCCAAGTAGCTTCGTCCATACGGTTATCGGTTTTTCCGACAGTTTTTGAACCGTTTTTTACAAATTTTTTTCCGATAAGTCTGGCTTTGCATCTGCCGTGCCAGCGCTGTCGACGATTCTGCTGTTGGCCACACACCTGCAAGAGCCTTGCTATGACTAGGTTTTAGAATAATTTGAGTTCGCTTCATTCGTACTATGGCTATGCAGTTTGAATCGTTACGGATTTCCGACACATTTTCAGGCACAGTATTTGCTGGATTTATTGCACTTCACCTGATTTTGAAAGGAAGTCGACATGAATCAGCAAAATACCGTTATTGATTTCGCAATGCCATCCATGGATACGCTCGCGCAGTTTCGTCGCCGTTCGCATGCCGATAATGTGCAGGACATCTGGCGCAAATATGGCTGGGTGCCGCCAACCGAAAGTCGCAAGGATTTCAGGGCAACGCTGAGGACCACGGCCGATAGAGTCCCGTTGCACTACTGATAGTTAATGTCTCCTCCCGTGTCTTTAGCCAATGAGGGTATGGGATTGGCCCGCTAACTAGCGGGCCTTTTTTGTTTTGGAAGTCCTTCTTCTAGCCCAGATCCGCTCACTTTCGCAGGTAGAATCAGGCTCAGGTAATCCTGACGGGTCTGACTTAGTCACTCCTCTCTCGACAAACAAATAATCAAAAAATGAGGAGACGCTGAGAGTGAATACTCCAGTTACGAAAGCACGCTGCCTGGGCGTTATTGGTTTGGGCACTATGGGTTATGGCGCGGCAATCAGTGCACGTCGCCGTGGGTTCTCAACATTGGGGCTGGATATCAGTCCGGCCAACATCAAACGCTTTACCGATACCGGTGGCAAAGTAGCTAGCGACATCGCTGCACTGACTGCCGAATGCGATGCATTTTTAATTCTCGTGGTGAATGCAGCACAGACTGAAGCCGTTTTATTTGGTGAGAACGGTCTGGTCGCTCACGCCAAACCCGGTAGCGTCATCATCGCTGCCGCGACGGTTGATCCTTCGTTACCCCCTGTGTGGGAAAAACAATTAAGCGAACGTGGCCTGCATTTTATTGATGGCCCGGTTTCTGGCGGAGCTGTTAAAGCTGAAGCGGGTGAGATGACGGTTATGGCGTCGGGTAAACCCGAAGCCTTTGCAGTCGCGCACGATGTGCTTGAAGCCTATGCTGGCAAAGTGTATCGATTAGGCGATCATGCAGGCCCTGGCTCAACCGTCAAAATGGTGAATCAACATTTGGCGGGTGTGCATATCGCTGCTGCATGCGAAGCCATGGCACTCGGTATCAAAGCCGGTGCTGATCCGCATCAGCTCTACGAAGTGATTTGTAATTCAGCAGGGATGAGTTGGATGTTTCAAAATCGCGTTCCACACATATTGGCGGGCGATTACACACCGCTATCTGCCGTGAATATTTTTGTTAAAGATTTGGGTATTGTGCTGGACGCAGCGCAAAAACTCACCATGGCATTACCTTTAGCGTCGTCGGCACATCAGTTATATCTGGGTGCTTCAGGTGCAGGTTTTGGTCAGCAAGATGATAGCGCCGTCATTAAGTTGTATGCGCAAATGACGGGTATAACTTTGCCAGCGAAGGTAGAGAAATCATGATGCTCGGAGTTATTGCAGATGATCACACCGGTGCAACCGATGTGGCTAGCATGTTGGTGCGATCAGGTTTACGTACAGTACAAATTATTGGCGTACCACTCGCATCCGCCACGATCGATTTGACAGAGATTGATGCAGTAGTGGTCGCGCTGAAGTCGCGCAACATTGATCCTGCAGAAGCCGTAGCGCAGTCGCTTGATGCCCTGCATTGGTTGCAGCAACAAGGCGCACAGCGCTTTTATTTTAAATACTGCTCAACCTTTGATTCGACTGCTCAAGGCAATATTGGCCCTGTGACCGATGCGTTGATGCTGGATTTAAAGACGCACTACACGATTGCGTGTCCGGCGTTCCCTGAAAATCAGCGCACGATATTTAAAGGACATTTGTTCGTCGGTGATCAGCTATTGTCGGATTCTGGGATGCGACACCATCCACTCACACCGATGACTGATTC
>CAINAY010000456.1 GCA_903846425.1 uncultured Noviherbaspirillum sp. | reverse complement strand
CTTGATTTTCTTTTAGTGTCTCGGCACTTACAATTTGTATTGAGAGCGAGCCGCTAAGAAGCAATGCTACAACAAGATATTTTTGTAAAAGGTTCATTTCTTTTCATCTCTCAAGGTAACAACGGAAGGTAGTACTTTTTAAATTACTATTTAAATGGCTCCAATATAGCCAGATTTAATAAGCAAAACACTAGATTAGTAAATGTCATCGGAGTGATTGAAGGCGAAAATTAATCTAGGTCACGTACTTGATTTTGGCGCCTGTGATGTAGCGACGACCAAATCGATGCCAGTATGAACGTGACTCCAATCAGACCGGTGATCACTTCAGGGATATGGTAACCCATACTTAAGAACATAATGACTGCAAGAATGCCAATCGCATAATGTGCGCCGTGCTCAAGAAATACATATTCCTCCAGCGTACCCTGTTTAACTAAGTAGACCGTAATCGACCTAACAAACATAGCACCTATTGCGAGGCCAAGCATGATGATCACTACATCACTGGTAATCGCGAATGCACCGATCACGCCATCAAATGAGAAAGAGGCATCTAGAATTTCTAAGTACAAAAATCCACCGACGCTACCGCCTTTAACTACCGAGCCCAGATTGACATCAGTAGTCTGTTTTTCTTCTAATATATTACTCAATATATCTACACCGACATAAATCAGGATGCCCCAGATTCCAGCGGTCAATACAACTAATTCGCGGCCTGACTCGACAAAAGCAAGGCTTGACAGGACTACGATCAGTGCAATGAACACGGGCACGGCAGCAACCTTGCCGTAAGAAGCTAATTGTTTTTCGAATTTGCCGAGCCAATGCAGTTCTTTATCTGCGTCAAAGATAAAGTTAAGGAATACCAGTAGCAGAAAAACGCCACCGAAAGCTGCCACTTCGTCATGATGTCTAGTTAGGTAAACTGAAAACTCATTAGGATTACTTAGTGCAAGATTCCAAACTTCTGCTGCGCTCAAGTGTGCAGTTTGGGCGACGATCACTAGAGGAAAAATCAGACGCATACCGAAAACCGCAACGACTATGCCAACGGTTAAGAAAATCTTTTGCCAGAATTCACTCCATGTTTTTAGTACCGAGGCGTTCACAACGGCGTTATCGAAGGATAGCGAGACTTCCATAATGCCTAGTATCAGCGCAATGCTAAAGCATGCTGCAGCTCCCGCCATTCCACCTTTTGTGTAACCCCACCAACTAGCCAACATAAGGCAAACTACCGTCACAACAATTGAAGCAGAAAAATGTCGCATAAATTTATCCTTATAGTGCCGACTAAAATCATTACCTGCGACTCAGTTGGACGCTGAAACAATTAAAAACAACTAAAATAACTAAAAATAACCTAAGTATCTAAAGTACGAGACTAGCGATTCGAGTGACCTATCTGAAAAATTTTCTATTGTCTTTCATCATTTTCTTCAACTCAAAAATAGGAATTTCCGAAATGTCATGAATTCTGAGCAAGAAATGAGCCGTAACGACAGTTTTCTTATGTCGTAATTTACTGATAGCACAAGGAGAAAACCCAAATTTCTTACTAAATGAAAGATCATTTTTTAAATTAAACAAAGTCTTTAATTCATCAATTAAATCGGAAGGTGAATAAGCTGGATAGTCTTTGATAGGTTTCATTTTTTCTCCTTTCGCAAATTTATTAAAATGCAGAGTTAATCTGATTTAATTTTCGTCCTGGCTTGGCACTATTTTCAGTAGGTCTTAATCAGTACTTCCGGCTAAGCCAAACATAGCCAATAAACTAGTGAATAGATTAAAGACAGATACATATAGACTCACGGTTGCCAGTACGTAGTTACGCTCACCACCATTCACAATACGGCTGGTTTCAAACAGTATTAAACCAGCGGATAACAAGGCCACCATCGCTGAAACAACTAAACCTAGGCCGGATATCTCAAATACAACCCCAGCGATGCCAGCGACTAGGGCAATAAATTTTCCTTAGATTGGACAATAATTTCAGTGGCTATTGAATTCATGGCAGTAGCGGAAAAGTCCCTTTGGGATGCTATCCACCGAGTTGCACCAAGGTAACTATGGGCCTTGATTTATTTAATAAAAAGCAGATAATTACTTATTAATACTCCTAAAAAAACTGAGCATGAGTGATTCCTTCAACTATAAGCACCTTTACTATTTTTGGGTTGTTGCCAAAGAGGGGGGTGTTTCTAAAGCAGCAAATAAACTGGGTATGGCTGTTCAAACGGTGAGTGCGCAGGTTAGAGAACTCGAGCGTTCTCTGGGATGTGAACTGCTTAAACCGGCGGGACGCGGGCTGGCGCTGACTGATGCCGGGGTGGTTGCAATGGAGCAGGCCGACCTGATTTTTCAATTAGGAGATGAGTTACCTTCTCTAGTCCGCGAGGCAGTGAGCTCGCCTTCAGTTCGCCTTAGGGTAGGGGTTAGCGATGGTTTGCCTAAGCTTATAGTGCACCGTTTACTACAACCAGTGATTAACGAGCCGCGTCTGCGTTTACTTTGCCTCGAAGGGCAATTCAATGATTTACTTGGGGACCTAGCGTTACACAAACTTGATGTCGTAATTTCGGATAGGCCTGCACCACCCAGTCCGAATATCAAACTTTACAGTCATGCGTTAGGTTCTTCGAGCATTGCTTGGTACGGCAAGCCGTCATTGATTCGCACTGCGCAGCATGAATTTCCGGAATGTCTTGCGAGCTTGCCAGTGCTACTAATGACGACTCATACGGCGAGTCGAGATAGACTAAATCATTGGTTTAAGCAAATCGGTATACGACCGCGGATTGTTGGTGAATTTGAAGATGGAGCTTTACTCAAGACCTTTGGCGCAAATGGCATGGGAGTATTTCCAGCTGCTGAATGGGTACATGAACAATTGCTGTCTCATTACGCAGTAGAGCGACTGGGTCCTTGTGACGG
>CAINAY010000455.1 GCA_903846425.1 uncultured Noviherbaspirillum sp. | reverse complement strand
GCCGTGCCGCAAAGCGGTACGTGATGCTGAGTTAAACATCGACGATATCGATGGTGTCGTATTGCTGGGTGGCGCAACCCGCATGCCGCATGTGCGTAAAGCCGTGGCGGATTACTTCAAGACCATGCCATTGGCGAATATCGATCCAGATAAAGTGGTTGCCTTAGGCGCAGCAATTCAAGCTAACTTATTAGCAGGTAATCGTGCATCTGGCGACGATTGGCTGTTGCTAGACGTGATTCCTTTGTCACTCGGTATAGAGACAATGGGTGGTTTGGTTGAAAAAGTTATTCCACGCAATTCGACCATACCTTGTGCGCGTGCACAGGAGTTCACCACGTTTAAAGATGGTCAAACCGCGTTGGCGGTGCATGTAGTTCAAGGCGAGCGTGAATTGGTGACTGATTGCCGCTCACTGGCACGATTTGAGTTGCGAGGCATACCGCCTATGGTGGCCGGTGCTGCGCGTATACGTGTGACTTATCAGGTGGATGCCGATGGTTTGTTATCGGTTTCCGCACGTGAAGCGCATTCAGGAGTAGAAGCATCAATTATCGTGAAGCCTTCCTATGGTTTAGCGGATGATGATATTTCGCGCATGCTGCAAGAATCCTTCTCGTCAGCGGAAGGCGATATGCAACTGCGCGCTTTGCGCGAAGAGCAAGTCGAAGCTGAGCGCATCGTGCTGGCAACATTAGCCGCACTTGAACAAGATGCTGAGCTTCTGTCAGTCGCTGAAAAAACCGACATAGATCGTTTGATTGAGCAATTACGCGCTAGTGCGAAAGGCGAGGATCATCACACGATCAAAGCAGCGATTGATGCGTTAGCCCATGCCACCGAAGATTTTGCTGCCCGTCGTATGGATCGTAGCGTGCGTGTAGCGCTGACAGGCAAAAAGCTAGACGAAATTGCCTGAACAGAGATATCAATAATAAAGGAATAGCGTGCCGCAAATTGTCGTACTGCCTCATGAAATTTTATGCCCAGAAGGCGCAGTCTTTGATGTGCCTACGGGTACTTCCGTATGCGATGCCTTGCTTGAGCAAGATATCGAGATTGAGCACGCGTGTGAAAAATCTTGTGCGTGTACGACATGCCATGTGGTGATACGCGAGGGATTTAGATCGCTCAATGAAGCGGAAGAAAAAGAAGAAGATTTGCTCGACATGGCCTGGGGACTGGAAGCAACCTCACGTTTGTCATGTCAAGCTTTGGTTGGAAACGCTGACCTGATTGTTGAAATTCCGAAGTACACCATTAATCACGCACGTGAAAATCACTGATGAAGTGGACTGACACGTTACGTATTGCCGAAGCGCTATACGATAAATTTCCTGAGATAGATCCGCTAACGGTGCGTTTTACGGATCTGCATCGTTGGGTTACCGAACTCGACGGCTTTGATGATCTTGCTGATCGCTCAGGTGAAAAAATACTAGAAGCAATACAAATGGCCTGGATTGATGAAGCCAAGTAGTTGTTAAGTGTAGTAATTGCAGTTCATCGATTTTTTATTCCTATCTTTGTCTGATTCTGAAGCGATGAATCAGGTATGGGCTTTAATGGGTTGCCAAACATCCATGTAGCAACCAGCAATGACAAGCCAATGATGCCAGCGCAAGCGAGCGCTGCGATTCCAGCTAGATGATTTAACGATAAATCATCCTCTTCATCTTTTGCATAATTCATTGATCTCTCCCCAAGTTAAAACTGCAAAATATCAATAATGCTTTTTAAAAATAAAGAGTATTGATTTCTCGTTCGTTTTATACAAGAGACTGACGATTGATCATGGATAAACTAATCCTAGGTATGAGCTAGATCAAATGCCGCTTTAGGTTTAAGAGATTTTCTGTTGGCGAACTTACTCAGTTGAAACTTCGCTCGATGCTTCTGATGAGTGTGGAGCTGAAACGATTATCGATGTTTCCAATGGGTCTGATGCTGGGTCAGCTGTTGAATCCTTGTCAGAAGTATCTGATGTACTCGCTGCGGAAACTTCGATCGATGTATCGACTAAATTTGATGACTTTGTATCGATAGGGATGACGAGACTACTTAAATTGCTGGTATCAGTTGCGACGCTTTGAGTTTCTTCAGGCGTGATCCAG
>CAINAY010000454.1 GCA_903846425.1 uncultured Noviherbaspirillum sp. | reverse complement strand
CGATCAGCTGATTCGATACCCTTGTGGATTTTGTAGCCGCGAAAGCCCTTGGCTTTGCTAATGACGGTTTGTACGCCGTTAACGATAGCGCTAT
This sequence comes from uncultured Noviherbaspirillum sp., assembly GCA_903846425.1. Lineage (GTDB taxonomy): Bacteria > Pseudomonadota > Gammaproteobacteria > Burkholderiales > Burkholderiaceae_D > Pernthalerella > Pernthalerella communis. The sequence goes on along the minus strand of CAINAY010000454.1, from coordinate 6,137 downwards.
CGAATTCGGTTTGTTTACCGGGAAGGATTTGAATATCGGCGAGTTCGAGGATCATAATGAATAAAAACTTTCTATTGAAGTCTGAATAAAAAAGCCATTGTAAGCTGGCCTGTTGCATTATCTCACCCTGACCGCCCATGCCGAACAGCGACCTATGTTTGTGACCCTGCTTGATTACGATAAAGAACAGCGCTCTTCGCTAGAAGCGATCTTGAGCGGCGCTGGTTATCAATGCACGACCCTTGTTAACAGCAAGTCACTCATAGATAGCCTAGTCACGGCTGAACCCGATCTGTTAATTGCTCACTTTCGATCTGATCAAGAAGCCCTGACCACCTTGACCACTGCAAAGAAGCTCTGGCCAGAGCTGCCCGTTTTGCTTATCGCGGGACGAACCCCAGAAAATCCCTTGGCCCAGTTTCTTACCGAAAGCCCGGCAGATTTTCTTATCAAGCCCGTTCGCGCTGCCGAATTTCGGTTTAGGATAAATAGCCTGGCGATGCGTCATCGTCCCGAAGCCGTCAAGGGCGATAGTCTGAAGTTGGGTAATTTCATTTTTAATAAACGATTGACGCAAGTAATGCTAAATGGGCAATCAATCTCCTTAACCCAAAAAGAATTTGAGCTGGCCTTATTTTTTTTCCAAAACCTAGATCGCCCGCTGTCGCGAGCCTTTATCCATGAAGCGATCTGGTCGCAAGATGCCGAATTTTCCTCACGAACGCTGGATACTCATGTGTCGAGAGTAAGGAATAAGTTGGGTCTCAAGCCCGCAGCGGGCTATAGGCTAGCGCCGGTTTACAGCTTTGGCTATAAATTGGAGCGACTTAAAGACTAGTCAGATGGCAACCAACGTCTATAATAGATTGTGTCAACTTTTTCTGACTATTCCAGCATGCACCTGCTAGCCGTCGGACTCAACCACACCACTGCCCCTGTCTCGCTGCGCGAGAAGGTGGCCTTCCCCGCTGACCAGCTCGGTCAGGCGGTGGCGTCGGCGTGTGCTTGGTTTGACAACTCGGGTAAGCGTCCGCAAGCGCAAGAAGCAGCCATCCTCTCGACGTGTAATCGAACCGAGATCTACGGTGCCAGCGCGAATGACGGCAATATTGAGGCAGCATTGGATGCCACCGCGCGCTTTGTCGCGGATTATCACAAGCTACCTTACTCAGAACTGCGCCCCTATCTGTATGCATTGCCTCAGGATGAGGCCGTGCGACATGCCTTCCGCGTTGCCTCGGGCTTAGATTCCATGGTGTTGGGCGAGCCGCAAATTCTCGGTCAAATGAAAGACGCCGTTCGCCAAGCCGAAGCCGCAGGTGGGCTAGGCACGTATCTGCATCAAATGTTTCAGCGCACCTTTGCGGTTGCAAAAGAAGTTCGCTCCACCACTGAAATTGGCGCGCAAAGCGTGTCGATGGCAGCGGCCGCAGTGCGCTTATCCGAAAGAATTTTCGACAAGCTGAGTGAACAACATGTGCTGTTTATCGGTGCCGGCGAAATGATCGAGCTGTGCGCTACGCACTTCGCCGCCCGTCATCCAAAAAGCCTGACCATCGCAAACCGCACTATCGAGCGCGCAGAGCAACTAGCCGAACGTTTTGGCGGCAAGGCCATGCGACTTGGCGAACTACCCGATCAACTCGCAAATTTCGATGTCGTTGTATCGTGCACAGCGTCTACCTTGCCTATTATTGGTTTAGGCATGGTAGAGCGGGCTATCAAGGCGCGTCGCCGCAAACCTATCTTCATGGTAGATCTTGCAGTACCCCGCGATATCGAAACCGAAGTATCGCGACTCAATGACGTGTTTTTATACACGGTTGATGATCTCGGAACAGCCGTGCAGATCGGTCTGGAAAATCGCCAATCTGCTGTCGCCCAAGCAGAATCTATTATCGATACGCGTGTGCAGTCTTTCATGCACTGGATTGATAGCCGCGCCGTCGTGCCACTAATTCAAAACCTGCATGAAAGCAGCGAGCAAATGCGCCAAGCCGAACTCGAGCGCGCCCGCAAGCTACTCGCCAAAGGTGAAGATATCGAAGCCGTGTTGGAAGCTTTGTCCAAAGGCCTAACCGCCAAATTCCTGCATGGCCCGCAACAAGCACTGCACGCAGCCGATGCTGACGAACGTGCGCGCTTGGCACAACTATTACCTCAATTGTTCCGCACCAAACGCTAGCTACGCTAGCCATCAATGTATTGCCTCCTGCGCTTGTACAATCAGCGCCCACACCGACTTACCTTTTCCATTGATGAAACCATCCCTGCTACTGAAGCTGGAGCAACTCGCCCAACGCCTTGAAGAAGTGGGCGCCCTTCTGAATCAAGAAGGCGCTACGGCTGATATGGATCAGTATCGCAAGCTCACGCGTGAACACTCGGAGCTTGAACCACTGATTGATTTGCATGCACAGTGGAATCAGGCCAACGATGATCTGCGCGCTGCGCGTGACATGCTCTCTGATCCAGAAATGAAAGCATTTGCGCAAGAAGAAATCGACGCTGCACAAGCGCGCGCCGAGCAGCTTGAAATCGAGCTGCAAAAAATGATGCTGCCGAAAGATCCGAATGATGAGCGCAATATCTTTCTAGAAATTCGCGCCGGCACAGGGGGTGACGAATCCGCACTATTTGCGGGTGACTTACTGCGTATGTATTCGCGTTACGCCGAACGTCAGCGCTGGCAAGTTGAGATGGTATCGGAATCCGCCTCGGAACTCGGCGGCTATAAAGAAGTGATTGTGCGTCTTGTTGGTAATGGTGTTTATTCGCGCATGAAATTTGAATCAGGTGGGCACCGCGTACAACGCGTTCCAGAAACCGAAGCGCAAGGACGAATTCATACGTCCGCCTGCACCGTCGCCGTTATGCCTGAAGCCGACGAAATCGGCGAAGTCGATATCAACCCAGCAGATATTCGCATTGATACGTATCGCGCATCGGGCGCTGGCGGACAGCACATCAACAAAACTGATTCTGCCGTTCGAATCACTCATCTACCAACAGGTATCGTGGTGGAGTGTCAAGATGATCGCAGCCAACACAAAAATAAAGCTCAGGCGATGAAGGTACTCGCCACCCGCATTAAGGATGTGCAATTGCGAGCACAACAAAGTAGTGAAGCAGCGACTCGAAAATCACTCGTTGGCTCAGGGGATCGCAGCGAACGCATACGCACCTATAATTTCCCGCAAGGACGCATTACGGATCATCGCATCAACCTAACGCTGTATAAATTAGAGGCCGTCATGGAGGGTGATTTGGATGAGCTCACGCAAGCCCTGATGTCTGAACATCAAGCCGAACAACTCGCTGCATTGGCGGATTAAAACTGATATGAATAAATTCGCAAAACCAGCACTAGTTTTAGTCGCGCTGATTGCCATCAGTCTTCTCGGCGTGGGATTGTATTTGCAACTGGCGCAAGAGATGTTGCCTTGCCCACTATGCATAGTGCAACGCTACGGTTTTGCGCTGACCGCGCTATTGTGTTTGATAACGGTTGCGCTACCTAAGCAATACTTACGCGCAGGAGCAGCGGCCGCCTCACTAGCCTCCATCGCTGGAGCAGGCATCGCAATTCGCCATTTGTGGGTCAAAGCGCATCCCACCATCTCTTGCGGCATTGATGTGCTTGAAGTTTTTCTAAACAAAATAGTATTCGCAAACTGGTTACCCACGCTGTTTCAAGCCGATGGGCTGTGCACTACGGAATACGATCCTATTCTTGGATTATCGATTCCCACATGGGCACTGATCTGGTTCACCCTTTTTGCAATCAGCTTATCGTGGCTTGCGCTACGCTACCGCCGCCCAGCATGAATCTGGAAGATTTGCTGAAATCAGCACCTATCGAGATTATGGAAGCCAGGATTCTGGCTGCGCACAGCCTGCAGTGGTCACGGGTTCAGCTAATCACTCAAAACAAACAAACTCTATCGACTTCGCAAGTTGATGACATTCAGCGCTTATTTCGACGCAGGTTGCACGGTGAGCCGATTGCCTATCTGATTGGTCAGCGTGAATTTTTTGGCCTCTCATTTGAGGTAACGCCTGCTGTGCTGATACCCCGTCCAGAGACAGAATTATTAGTCGAGCTTGCGCTTGAACGCATGACTTCCAATGCACGCGTACTCGATATGGGCACAGGCTCAGGAGCGATTGCCGTTGCTCTGGCACATACTCGACCCGAATCAAAAATTTTTGCCTCAGATGTCAGCGAACAAGCGCTAGCGGTATCACAGCGTAATAGCGATCGTCATCAAACCGCCGTTACTTTTTTTCAAAGTAATTGGTATGAACAAGTGAGTGAGAAATTTGACCTCATCGTCTGCAATCCTCCTTACATTCGTGCTGGTGATAGTCACTTAATCCAAGGTGATTTGCGTTTCGAGCCTGTCGATGCATTAACAGACCACCAGACCGGCTTGACGGCTATTGAAATTATTGTTCAAGGCGCACCCACGTATTTAAAAAGTGGTGGCTGGCTATTGCTTGAACACGGCTATGATCAGGCGCATTTGACGCGTGAATTATTTAACCCTTCTACTTGGAGCGATGTTCAAAGCTGGCGCGATCTGGCTGGTATAGAACGCGTTTCAGGCGCAAAGCTTCATTAAAAAACTAACGCAACACATTTCATTTTTTGTTTTTATTAATTATCCAAACTATTCATGCTTCCATCGATTGAACAACGCCTCGCCAACGAGCTAGCCGCCCGTACCGATCAAGTCGCCGCTGCGATTGCCCTCTTAGATGAAGGTGCCACCGTACCTTTCATAGCTCGCTACCGTAAGGAAGCCACTGGCGGACTGGATGATATTCAGCTGCGATTACTCGAAGAGCGTCTGCGTTATTTACGTGAACTTGAAAGCCGTCGCGAGGCTATTCTTGCCTCCATCGAAGAGCAAGGGAAAATGACTCCTGAGCTAAAGAAAGCGATTTTGAGTGCTGCTGATAAAACGCTGCTCGAAGATTTGTATTTGCCCTATCGACCTAAGCGTCGCACTAAAGCTCAGATCGCCATGGAAGCGGGACTGGAACCACTGGCTAACGCCTTACTCGACGATCCAACGCTGGCTCCAGAATCAGAAGCAGAAAAATATTTACGCGCAGCCTTCACTACTGATCAAGGTGATAATCCGGGAGTGCCCGATGCCAAAGCTGCTCTAGATGGAGCGCGACAAATTCTCATGGAGCGCTTTGCTGAAGATGCGCACTTACTGCAAAGTTTGCGTGAATATTTGCTTGAGCATGGCGTCGTCGATGCCAAAGTCATCGAGGGCAAGCAGGAAGCGGGAGAGAAATTTTCGGATTATTTTGACTATTCCGAAAAACTTTCCGCCATACCTTCACATCGTGCATTAGCTCTATTGCGCGGAAGACGAGAAGAAGTTTTATCGGTGTCACTTCACCTCGACACTGAAATTGAAAAGCCCAAATGGGATGCGCCTCACAATCCGTGCGAAGCAAAAATTAGTTCGCGCTTTAACATTAGTCAAAAAAATCGTGCCGCCGACAAATGGTTACTCGATACGGTGCGCTGGACATGGCGCGTTAAAATTTTCATGCATCTCGACACAGAACTAATGACCAAGCTACGTGAAGAAGCGGAGGCGGAGGGCATACAAGTTTTTGCGCGCAACTTAAAAGCGTTGTTACTGGCCGCTCCTGCTGGACCTCGGGTCACTATAGGGCTCGATCCTGGTCTGCGCACCGGAGTGAAAGTCGCTGTCGTGGATGCCACCGGCAAAGTAGTCGATACCTCCACTATTTATCCGCACCAACCACGCAATGATTGGGATGGGTCGCTACACACACTAGCGCAACTGGCGAAGAAACATCAGGTATCACTAATTGCTATTGGTAACGGCACCGCATCACGAGAAACGGATCGTTTAGCACAAGACCTCATCTCTCAGAATACCGAATTAAAGCTTAACAAAATTGTGGTCTCTGAAGCTGGTGCTTCCGTGTATTCAGCCTCTGAGTTTGCATCAAAAGAATTACCTGACTTAGATGTCTCAATACGAGGCGCTGTTTCCATTGCAAGGCGATTACAAGATCCTCTTGCTGAACTGGTAAAAATCGATCCGAAATCGATTGGTGTTGGGCAGTATCAGCATGATGTT
>CAINAY010000453.1 GCA_903846425.1 uncultured Noviherbaspirillum sp. | reverse complement strand
CTGGTACGTTACAACCGCTTGCGTGACATTGGATTGTCAGATGATCAAATTCGAGCTAACTTGCTTTTTACCTCTGAAAAAGTAGGCGATCTGATGAAAGTCAGTTTGGCTGAAAAAGATGCTAAAGCGTGGTTTGGTGCTGTTCCCCCTGACTTGTCAGTGATCGTGCGTGCTAAGTCATCGGGTCAAGGTTCAGGCGCAGATTATGTCTACACTTACTTGCGTACTTACTACAAAGATCCAAGTCGTGCGACAGGATGGAACAACCTGGTTTACCCCAACGTTGCTATGCCTCATGTGCTGTGGGAATTGCAGGGAGTTCGTAAAGCGAAATTTGTTGAAGAGAAGGACCCGCACGATGAGTCCAAGACCGTGCACAAGTTTGAAGGTTTTGAGCAGATCAAACCCGGAAAACTTAGTTCACAGGCCTACGATACTCAGATCGCCGATTTAGTTGGCTTTATGTCTTGGATGAGTGAGCCAGTAAAAAACAAGCGTCAGCAACTCGGTGTGTGGGTTTTGTTGTTCATGTCTATTTTGGTGTTTCTGACCTGGCGTTTGAATGCGTCTTTCTGGAAAGAAGTCAAATAACAGGTTCTGTTTTGTCGTGCCCTGCAAGATGTTTTGATTAAAAACAAAAACAGGCCTTAGCCAAAAGCAGAATATTCGTCAGCAGGGTGAGGCGCAGTCGATGTCTCACCCTCTTTGTTTCCAAGGAACTGCAAAAATGATGGTTCTCTATTCAGGCACAACGTGCCCATTTTCACAACGCTGCCGTCTGGTCCTTTTTGAAAAAGGAATGGACTTTGAAATTCGCGACGTGGATTTGTTTAATAAGCCAGAAGATATTTCGACCATGAATCCGTATGGTCAGGTTCCGATTCTGGTTGAGCGCGAGCTCGTTCTGTACGAGTCGAACATCATCAATGAGTACATCGATGAACGTTTCCCGCATCCACAATTGATGCCAGCTGATCCGTTAATGCGTGCGCGTGCGCGTTTGATGTTATTCAACTTTGAAAAAGAATTATTTGTACATGTGCATTCTCTTGAGAATGAAAAATCGCGCTCAGCAGAAAAAAGCCATGAAAAGGCGCGCAATGAAATTCGCGACCGCTTAACGACGCTGGCTCCTTTATTCATAAAAAATAAATACATGCTCGGCGAAGAATTCTCGATGCTTGATGTCGCCATCGCACCTTTGTTGTGGCGTCTTGATCATTACGGCGTGGAGTTGTCAAAAACAGCAGCACCCTTAATGAAATATGCGGAACGTATTTTTTCTCGTCCGGCCTACATTGAAGCACTGACGCCCTCCGAAAAGGTCATGCGTCGCTAAGAGCGATTTTGAGCCACGGTATGTCAGAAACTTCGACCAAACCCTATTTGCTGCGAGCGCTGTATGAGTGGTGTACCGATAATGGCTACACCCCTTATATTGTGGTGGCGGTTGATGCGAGGACCCGTGTTCCAGCTGAGTTTGTGAAAAATGGTGAGATTGTTCTCAACATCAGCTTCGATGCGACCGGTAATCTTAAGATGGATAATGACTTTATCCATTTCAAGGCACGGTTTGGTGGCGTGGCGCGTGAGATAGAGCTGCCTGTGGAAAACGTAAGTGCGATTTACGCTCGAGAAAATGGTCAAGGCATGGCGTTTGAAGTGAAGCGCGAAGATCAGCAAGAGCGTAAAAAAAAGCCTGATGCTAAGAAATTACAGGCAGCCAAACTCACTACAGATAACGAGCGAGTGCAGGGAGCACCCATGTTGACTTCAGTGCTTGCGTCAGTTCCCAGAGATGACGATGACAAGCCCGATCCGGATCCACCAAAGAACCATGGCAAACCAAAGCTTACCCGGATTAAATAACGTATAATCTCGTCTGATTTTTAGCCGGCTTAGCTCATCTGGTAGAGCACTTGATTTGTAATCATGGGGTGGCGGGTTCAAGTCCTGCAGTCGGCACCAAACAAAAAAGCCCGGAGTCTTTGTGACTTCGGGCTTTTTCTATTTGGGCTGCTGTATTTATAGGCGGCGGCATTAAAGCTGCCTGAGAGCGCTTGCTAAGCTTGCTTAAACAGGCTCAACAGCAACGAGCAATCCGGCCATTACCGCCGTAGCGGGCGTCTTGCCGCTCCCGGAAAAACTCTTCATAGGTCATCGCAGCTTGATCCGGATGAGTTTTTTCCATGTGATTAAGATAATTATCGTAGTCAGGTAGACCCACCATCAGTCTGGCGGTCTGCCCGAGATACGAGCCTAGCTTTCCGAGTTCATCTAGCATGATATTTTCAGCCGGTTAGGGTTATGCACTAGCTGAGCCAATAGGCGCAGTTGTATCCGCTTCGTGGGTGCTCGGTTGGTGGTCTTTAAGGGCTTGCAGACAAGCGCGAATGCCGTAGAAAAGCACTGACAGCACGACGGCCATAAAAATCGCCGCCAGGCTGGCATCGATATAGTCATTCACAATAATCTGCTGCATCTGAGCCGCTGATTTAGCAGGTGCCAGGAGTTGACCCTCAGCTGCAGCCGCTTGGAATTTGTTAGCGTGAGCTAAAAATCCTATGCGTGGATTTTCATGAAATAGTTTTTGATAGCCCGCAGTTAAGGTGCAAATCAAAAGCCAGGTTGTTGGTACCAAAGTCACCCACGCAAATCTCTCGCGCTTGAGTTTGAAAAGAACCACCGTCGCTAATATCAGCGCGATGGCCGCCAGCATTTGATTCGAAATCCCAAACAATGGCCAGAGCGTGTTAATGCCTCCCAGAGGATCGATAACGCCTTGGTAGAGGAAATATCCCCAAGCAGCTACGCACAATAAAGTGGCGATGATATTCGATGCGAGCCCATGAATATTTTTAAACGAAGGGACCAAGGTGCCGATAAGATCTTGCAGCATGAAGCGACCGACACGCGTGCCAGCATCGACCGCTGTCAAAATGAACAAGGCCTCAAACAAAATCGCAAAGTGATACCAGAAGGCCATTAGCGCTTGCCCTCCTAGTACGGAGGCAAAGATGCTCGCCATGCCAACGGCCAAAGTTGGTGCGCCACCGGTTCGCGAAATGATGGTCGCTTCACCCACGTCAGCCGCTGTTTGTTGCAGCATCTCAGGAGTGACCATAAATCCCCATTGACTGATCGCAGCCGCCGCACTTTCGGGTGTGGTGCCAATCAATGCGGCGGGGCTGTTCATCGCAAAGTAAACGCCTGGCTCAATGATGGATGCTGCAACCAGCGCCATGATCGCAACAAACGATTCCATCAACATACCGCCATAGCCAATGTAAGGCGCATGCATTTCATTCTCGAGTAACTTCGGCGTTGTGCCGGATGAAATCAGTGAATGAAAACCCGATACCGCGCCACAGGCGATAGTAATAAACAAGAAGGGGAACATGTTGCCGGCCCAAACGGGGCCAGTGCCATCAATAAATTTGGTAACGGCTGGCATTTTGAGTTGGGGTGCAACAAACACAATGCCCAGCGCGAGCGCGACGATGGCGCCAATTTTCAGGAAGGTCGATAAGTAATCACGCGGTGCCAGCAATAACCAAACCGGCAGTACGGAAGCAATGACACCGTAGGCCAGTAGCATCCACGTTAACTGCTTTCCATCGAAAGTGAACATAGGGCCAAGAACGGGATCAGCAGCGACCTGTCCACCGAGCACGATAGAGGCCATCAAAAGAATAAAACCAATGACCGATATTTCGCCAACTCGGCCGGGTCGTATATAGCGGCTATACACACCCATAAATAAGGCAATCGGTATCGTGGCTGCTACGGTAAACGTACCCCAGGGACTTTCAGCTAAAGCCTTCACAACAATTAACGCCAGCACCGCTAGCAAAATTGTCATGATCATGAATGTGCCGAATAGTGCAATTACTCCGGGTACTAATCCTAATTCTGATTTGATTAAGTCACCCAGCGATCGACCATCGCGCCGAGTAGAGATAAATAAGATCATGAAATCTTGAACCGCACCCGCCAGAATGGCGCCGACCAGTATCCACATCATGCCGGGTAAGTAACCCATTTGTGCTGCGAGTACCGGGCCAACCAATGGACCTGCGCCTGCGATAGCGGCAAAGTGATGACCAAACAGTACGTGCTTATTCGTTGGTACGTAATCCAATCCATCATTTAAACGAACCGCAGGTGTAGTGCGAAGCGCATCGAGTTGCATGACGCTGTTGGCAATAAAGCGCGCGTAGTAGCGATAGCCAATGAGGTAGATGGCGACAGCTGCAACGACGATCCAAAGCGCATTGATACTCTCGCCACGCGAGAGAGCCACCGTTCCCAGTGAGACTGCGCCGACCAGTGCAAGCGCTATCCATGCGGCCTGTTTGAGGATTGAATTCATTAGTTATTCTCCGGGGTGCGCGTATTCGAGGTACAAGAAAACGGCGGATTATACCCTCGCAAAAGCCGAAATATTAACGTTTTACATACATGAAAAATTTGTGATGAATTGATTGAAAATTGCATCGATTTTTCAATCCCGTCAGGGCGTTTAAGCGCTTTGTACAAGAAGTGGGTGCTGAAGTTGCATTTTTGCTAGACTTGCTAGATAGCATGTAAAAATCACTTAACCGACTCAGGGGATATCTTGCAAACAAGAGCACAACAAGCCGCCGCCCTATTAATGCCACAGCGTCTTGCATTGAAGCCAATCACACATTTGCCGGACGATTTGGCACCCAAAAACATGACCGAGTGTTACGCGATTCAATCCGCATTAAATGTGATGTTGACTGCTGCGGGTTTAGGCGATGTGGTTGGCCACAAAATTGGATGTACCACGCCAGTGATGCAGGCATTCGTGAACATTGATCACCCAGCTACCGGGCGCGTGTTTAGCACGACAGTCATGCACAAACATGGTCGGGTGCCGCGCCATGGTTTTGTAAAAATTGGTATTGAGTGTGAGATTGCTGTTCGTCTCTCACATGATCTGCTACCGAGTTCCACTCCTTATACGCGTGAAAGTGTTGAAAGCGCTGTGGGCGAGGTGATGGTGGGTATGGAGTTGGTTGACGAGCGCTACGAAGATTATCGCGCGCTCGGAGTGCGTACCTTAGCTGCAGATGATTTTTACAATGCTGGTTGCGTACTAGGTGACCCGGTCAACGATTGGCATCACTTAGATCTCGCAGCTCTGACCGGACGCACTTGGATTAATGATGTCGAAGTCGCCAGCGGTGTGAGTTCGTTAGTGATGGGCCATCCGCTGAATGCGCTCGCTTGGTTAGCCAATGCGCATGGTGAGCACGGCTTGCCGGGTATTAAAGCCGGTGAGTTCGTATTATTGGGTAGCGTGGTTCAAACACAGTGGCTAAATGCCGGTGATAGGGTTCGAATTGAAGTGTCTGGTTTGGGCGAGGCTCGCCTGGATATGGATGATTGAATTAATTCGGTAGCGCATTTGGTTTTGTTGTTATTAAATTTTTTGGAGCGTTCCATGCGGTTAGCGTTGATAGTGTTAGCGTGGTTAGTATTTCTGCCTTCATGTGCACTGGCCGATGATAGGGTCGAACATGGCGATTGGTATTCTCAATTTCTTGAGGGTATGGGTGAAGCGGGTACGCATGAAAATGGCTTGTCCACTTTTGGTATTTTGTGCGCCGACGGAAATTGCCGCTACTACTTCGCCAATGGCATCAACTGCGAGCCCAGCAGTAATTATCCGTTGATGATTACGACCGAGGGTGGTGCTGTATCGGTAGAGTCAGTATGTGAGCCGGTTTCTACTGCTAACGGCGAAATCATGGTGTATTGGTTCAATGAGTCGGAATGCTGGCTTATTAACACAAGGTGGTACCACTTCGCT
>CAINAY010000452.1 GCA_903846425.1 uncultured Noviherbaspirillum sp. | reverse complement strand
GACCTGCCGATTTATATATGAATGCGCTATGCGAAGAATGGGTAAAAACTCTGCCTAACTTCCACTACATACCGGTGATATCGGATGCGCTGCCTGAAGATCAGTGGAATGGTCGTACTGGCTTTGTTCACAAAGCGGTCATGCACGACCTGCAGAATCTGTCTGATTATCAGGTCTATGCGTGCGGTGCACCGATCATGGTTGAAGCAGCACAGCGTGATTTTGTCGCCGAATGCAAATTACCTAATGAAGAATTTTTTGCTGATTCTTTTACCTCTGAAGCCGATCTCGTTAATTCTTAAATCATGAATAAGCCTGAACACTTGCACGCTACGTTTGATCAGTACCCAACCGAGACGCTGCTCTACATCACCAATCGTCCGCCTTTGGTATTTACCGAAGGCGATGGAATGTGGATGACTGATCATCAAGGGAAACGCTACCTCGATTGGCTGCAGGGCTGGGCGGTGAATTGCTTAGGTCATTCACCTCAGTGCATACAAAAGGCATTGACTGAACAAGCAAAAAAAATTATTAACCCTTCGCCTGCTTTTTACAACGAGCCTTCGCTCAAACTAGCTGCGATGCTGACATCGCACTCTTGTTTTGATCGTGTGTTCTTTGCTAACAGCGGTGCTGAAGCGAATGAAGGTGCGATTAAGCTGGCGCGTAAATGGGGCAAGCTCCATCCCAATAAAAGTAACCAGCATCGCTACGAAATCATCACGTTTAACCACAGCTTTCATGGTCGCACTCTGGCTACGATGTCTGCCTCAGGCAAAGCGGGTTGGGACACGATGTTTGCGCCCCAAGTACCGGGCTTTCCAAAAGCTGAACTCAATGATTTGGCGAGCGTTGAAGCATTGATTAACGACAAAACCGTTGCTGTAATGTTGGAGCCGGTACAAGGTGAAGGCGGCGTGATACCTGCGACACGTGAGTTTATGCAGGGCTTACGCGCGCTTACCAAAGAAAAAAATATTTTACTCATCGTCGACGAAGTCCAAGCTGGCATGGGCCGCACCGGCAAATTATTTGCCTATCAGTTGTCGGACATTGAGCCCGACATCATGACCTTAGGTAAAGGCATCGGTGGTGGTGTGCCGCTGGCGGCCTTGCTGTGCACCGAGGCAGTTGCTGTGTTTGAGCCCGGTGATCAAGGCGGTACCTACAACGGTAATCCACTCATGACAGCGGTGGGTATCGCGGTGTTGGAAACCTTGTTAGCACCCGGTTTTCTGCAATCCGTTCTCGACAAAGGCAATTACCTGAAAGCGGGCTTACTGAAATTAAGTGAACAACATGGTCTGGAAGGTGAACGCGGCGAAGGCTTGCTACGTGCACTGAAATTAGGTTCACCCATCGGTGGCAAGATCGTTGAAATCGCGCGTGATCTTGAACCTGTAGGTCTACTTCTCAATTCACCGCGTCCAGATTTGCTGCGCTTTATGCCGGCACTGAATTTAAGTACTGATGAAATTGATTTGATGCTGAGCTTGCTGTCTGAAGTGATACCACTCGCACGAAACGATGCATGATCGATTGAAAGCTATTAATTAACTGTCGATATATTTTTCTTCAAAAAAAGCCTGCATCTGCAGGCTTTTTCGTAACACTTAATCACAGACTTATTTCTTAGCCGGAATATATAAATCCGTAATGCTTCCCAAGCCCATCTCAGCGGCAAACATGGGGGTCTCGGATAAGGTCGGGTGTGCATGTACGGTGAGAGCCAAGTCTTCTAAATCAGCACCCATCTCCATCGCTAGTACGGTCTCGGCTAATAACTCACCCGCATTCACACCAACGATACCGGCACCGATGATGCGCTTCGTGGTGGGATCCCATAAGAGTTTAGTGACGCCTTCTTCACGAGCCATGGCTAACGCACGACCGGAAGCGGCCCACGGGAAGCTAGCTTTTTCAAACGGTATGCCTTTAGCTTTGGCTTCTGTTTCAGTCACACCCATCCATGCAATTTCAGGATCGGTATAGGCCACTGAAGGAATCGTCAACGCATCAAAGGCGACCTTGTGTCCGGCAATGACTTCAGCAGCAATTTTTGCTTCATTGGTGGCTTTATGCGCGAGCATAGGATCACCACAAATATCGCCAATCGCATAAATATGCGGCACATTGGTTTTTTGCTGTTTGTCGACGGGAATGAAGCCACGATCATTAACGATGACGCCTGCTTTTTCAGCGGCAATATCTTTACCATTTGGACGACGTCCCACGGCCAACAACACCATGTCATATAACTGCGGCTCGACCGGTGCTTGTTCACCTTCAAACACAGCCAACAATCCATTCGCTCGTGCTTCAAGACGAGTGACTTTAGTTTTTAGATAAATGGCTTCGTAGCGTTTTTCAATGCGTTTGTGCAGTGGCTTAACCATGTCGCGATCAGCTGCAGGAATCAAACCATCAGCAAATTCTACGACCGTTACTTTGGAACCTAGCGCGTCATACACGCATGCCATCTCCAGTCCGATGATGCCGCCACCAATCACTAACATGCGTTTTGGTATTTGTCGTAACTCGAGCGCACCTGTCGAATCCACCAAACGTGGATCGTCATATGGGAAACCAGGAATACGCGTTACAGATGACCCTGCCGCGATAATCGCGTTTTTAAACGCGATGGTTTTATTCCCTTCAGGGGTTTCTACGGTCACGGTATTAGGTGAAGTAAATGTACCTTTGCCCTGCACTGTTTGCACTTTGCGCGCTTTGGCCAAACCGGTTAAACCGCCGGTGAGTTTTTTGATGACGCTCTCTTTCCAGCCGCGCAGAGCATTGATATCAATTTGCGGCTTAGACATCATAATACCAAAGTGAAACATTTCCTCGGCTTCGGTAATTACTTTTGCGGCATGCAATAAGGCTTTGGAAGGAATGCAACCTACGTTCAAGCACACACCGCCCAATACGGGATAACGCTCAACTAAGACCACACGCTGACCTAAATCGGCCGCACGAAACGCCGAGGTATAACCACCGGGGCCTGCACCTAACACCAAGGTATCGCACTCGATATCGGCATTACCTGCAAAAATAGCTGCTGCTGGTACCGTTGGTGCCGTTAGTGCAGCTTGTGCTGCTGGGGCACTTGCAACCACGGGCGCTGCTGATTTAGCTGGTGCCGTTGTAGGTGCAGGTGGCGTTGCAGATGCCGTGTCTTGCGATACTTCTAGCACTAGCAGTAACGAACCTTCGGCGACCTTGTCGCCTATTTTCACTTTTAACTCTTTGACGATGCCCGCATGAGTACATGGAATTTCCATGCTCGCTTTGTCGGACTCAACCGTAATTAGTGATTGCTCAGGCTTGACGCTATCGCCCGGCTTAACTAATAGTTCAATGACTTCGACTTCTTTGAAATCGCCAATATCAGGTACGTGAATTTCCATCAGGCTCATAGCTGGCTCCGTTAAGCTGTCATCGGAAAACTGATTACACGACAAGGTAGCGCCGAGCTTTTATCAAACTCTGCACCTGCATTCACACCCAGCTCAGCAAGCTCATGTGCACTACCCAGCGAATCATAGGCAGCGTACATAGCACCTAAAGCAAATGTTTTGCCGCTACCAATCGCCCAAAAACGATCGAAGCTAAATACTTCGCGATAGGAATACACACCGAAGATGCCGTGAGTGTTGGCTATTAATGTCGTGATCTGAGAGGACTCATACGGATCGTCCTCTTCTTCCTTAATGTTCAAAAAATACTTTTCTTTCAAAATCTGATGCGCACGCGAGAACGTATCAAACACCTCATCGCGCGATCCTAAGCGGCAATCAT
>CAINAY010000451.1 GCA_903846425.1 uncultured Noviherbaspirillum sp. | reverse complement strand
TGAATGCCCCGATCGTTGGCATAGGTGATGCACCGGTAGCGGGATTCACATAGCGTAGCTTGTGGCCGAAATGAGGATCTGGTTTGCCATAGCTGATTTGGTTCAGTGATTCCAAAGTGCGAGCGTAGGGATACACAAATACGCGCGTCGGTTCTGCAGGTGCCTGATAAAAATCCACGGGCAACATGTTGTTGCCGTAGCGAGCTAATGCATCACCTTCGGGACGCACAGCATCTTGTGAAGCACTCTGCGCATGCTCTGCAAAACCCGCATCTAAAAAGCGTACAACTGGTATATCGAGTCCATCAAGCCAAACAACCGGTTGATCACCTAGGTTGCCATGATCATGAAACGTCCAAGAGGGAGTGATGATGAAGTCGCCGCGACGCATGGTGGTGCGCTCACCATCAACAGCGGTATACGCCCCTTCACCATCCATCACGAATCGCAAGGCTGATTGTGTGTGGCGGTGCGCGGGTGCGACCTCACCGGGTAGTATTAGCTGCAGACCAGCGTAAAGTGATTGCGTGATAGCTGACTGACCTGCAAGACCGGGATTTTCTAATATAAGAACGCGACGCTCTGCTTGTTCTGCTGTAATCAAGCGGCCTGCTTCAATGATTTTTTCACGTAGATCGGCATAGCGCCAAAGAGCAGGCAATGCCGGACTATTCGGTTGTTTGGGTACCAATGCACCGAGCACTTCCCAGAGCGGCGTCATGTGGTCTTGCGCGATGCGGTCATAGTACTGCTGCCGTTGATTTTTTTCGCTAGCGTTGGCGTCGGCTGTGGATGCTGTTGTCATGTTCTCTCCTAATCAGGTACCGCTAGCGTAAAACGCATCAGCATAGACGTGTTGATCTTCTATTCCGCGTTGCTTAATTAATGCAGCCGTTGCTTCAACCATCGGTGGTGCACCACATACATAGGCGCGCCATCCATTTAAATTGGGTAAGTCGTGTGCGATGGCGTCAGTAATTAGACCTGTGCGATGCTTATTACCGCCTTCATCATCAGTGGTCACGACGATCTCAAGGTTTAGAGAAGGATGAGCGGCTTGAAGAGCATTGAGTTGATCAAGACCATAAATATCCTGAGGCGAGCGAACGCCGAAATATAGGTGAATAGGATTCTGCATACCATCGGCAATCGCACCGCGTAGGATAGACAAAATAGGCGCTAATCCAGTACCACCGGCCACACACAACATTGGGCCTTCATGACGTGTACGAAGATACGCCGTACCTAAGGGGCCACTGACACGAACGGAGTCGCCAACCTTGAGTTGATTAAATACATAACCACTCACACGACCATCTGGTACATACCGAACGTGAAATTCGAGTTGTTGATCGGTGCACAGACTGGCCATCGAATAAGGACGACTATGATCGGGTGTGAATTGCACCGTTGCGTATTGGCCGGGTGAGAAAGATAAGGGCTTACTGGATTGAAGCCGAATAATTTTGATGTCGTGCGTAGCATCTTCAATGGCGGCTACTGTCGCTTTGATGATTCTAGCGGGGTGAGTCACGATTTCATCGGGCTCGGGAATTTCGATCGCACAGTTTTCTGTCAAAACGCTGGTGCAGGCCAGCACGTAATCACCTTCAGATGGATTGGTGATCTTTTCTTCTCGTCCCGTCTCAAACACTTGGCCACTAATCACTTTGCAGCGACACGTCCCACAACGCCCAGCCATGCAGCTGTACGAGATAGGCACATCATTGGCGCGTAAGGTTTCGAGTAAGTTGGCGCCGTGAGGCACCTGCAGTATTCGATCCAGCGGCTGGACAACAAGCTCCATAGTCTCCACGTTTCTTATTTAGGTTTGGGAGCAGTATAGGAAGTCGAGCAAAATTACGATATAGAATATAGTGAATTCACTTCATTCATAATTTGAATAATGCTATATGTATCTCAAGGATATTGATCTCAACCTGTTA
>CAINAY010000450.1 GCA_903846425.1 uncultured Noviherbaspirillum sp. | reverse complement strand
GCATATGACGTTCCAGACTTGACACGGCCGGTGCTGTAACCAAAACCTAAGTGAGTAATGACGTCATCACGGCCCATCGCTACTTTAGCCAAGTTAGCCGAAACGCGGCCTATGACGTCAGGGCTGTCATATACCGCGCTCTTGTTAGCACGACCACGCGAATAGGCCAAGCCGTAGTAAGTACCAGGCATTGGGCTACCGAATACCATAACGCCTGTTTCTTTAGCAGGAATGTATTCGCCTTCGTTTTGGCTAGCGAAGCTACGCTCCATGAAATCGATGTTATTGGAGCTAGTCAATTGCTCAAGGCTGAAAGGCATCTTGAATTTACCAACGCGCAGCATTGCTGCTGGATTAGCCGCGTAGTCAGCAAAAGCAATATCAATAGCGGTCACGGAATCGGACATGCCATTATCTGCCATGCCGTAAGTACCTTGGATTTCGTATTTAAAATCTTTATCGAGTTGTCCTCTTACACCCAAACGAGCGCGACGGACGTCGAGCATATCTGTCAATGGGTCCGTCTTAGTCGTGCCCGATGCATAGCCTGGGTTATAACCACGGTAGTCCATGTGCAAACGGCCCATCAATTGGATGGTATTTGCACCATCAGCGGATTGAAGGCCTATGCCATTTTTCATAACCTGACCAGCATCTTTGTTCTTGAGTAGGAACTCATTCGCTTTTGCTACGTCTTTGTCAATACGCTTTTCTTTGAATTCGCGGTTTTCAGCGGCTTCTTGAGCTACTTTCATTTGCTGGTCATAGTCAGCCTGCGAAATGACGCCTTTCTTGAGCAGCAGGTCCATCATTGCTTTTACGTCGTCGGTACTAGCAAATACCGGTGCGGACAATGAAGCGCACAATGTTGCAGCGGCCAAAGCGATGCGTTTTGCTGCCAAAGTGCGGATTTGAGGTTTGTTCATTAGTTTTCTCCGTTAAAAATCGTAAGAAAATCTGAAAGGGGGCTGAAATAAATGTCCGCGCTTTCTTGATTTAGCTTGGATACGGATTATTGTGAGGAAATTTTTCAACTTGATGACACGCCGCATCTTACGAGCCATTGGTATTCGCAAAAGCAGGCCTTCGAACAAGATAACAACAGTGGATTAAAATACGGCCACTCTGTCATCAAGAAGTCATATTGAAAGCTCAAAGTCGAATGTTGTTTTTGATTTCCTTGGAATCTGCTTAACATGCTGGCCGCCATTGATCTAGGCTCAAATAGCTTTCGCATGCACATCGGCCATTTTGATGGCGAGCAGATTCGCATCTTGAATACCGCCCGAGAACCCGTGCGGCTCGGTGCTGGGCTCGATAAACGAGGCAATCTCACCGTTCAGGCCATGCAAACAGCGCTGGCGTGTCTCGGGCGCTTCTCTGAAATACTCCGCTCTGTTCCCTTATCCGCCGTTAGGGTGGTAGGCACTAATACCCTTCGCATAGCAAAAAACAAAGATGCATTCCTTGAGCTTGCCGAAAAAGCAATCGGCTATCCCATTGAAATTATCTCGGGCGAAGAAGAAGGTCGTCTTATCTATCTTGGCGTCTCTTCCACACTCGATTTACCAGATGAGCGTCGATTAGTCGTTGATATCGGCGGCGGATCCACCGAACTGGTGTTAGGTCAAGGCAGTCAAATCGAAAGCGTTGAATCATTCAGCGTTGGTACGGTCAATACGGCGTTAGAATTTTTTGGTAATGATCGCATTACAGAATCTGCATTTGCAGATGCCATTCTGAATGCACGTAGTTATTTCGAAGATGGTATGGAGCCTTTCCACCCTCGGCTTTGGACTGTGTCGTATGGCTCCTCCGGCACGATGCGAACCTTAGCCGAGCTAATTCAGGCGCACTCACTTGGCGACGGTGGTTTGTCACTCAAAAGTTTACGTGCTTTGCGTGATTTTTTGATCGAATGTGGACGCGTCAGCAAAACAGAACTCATAGGTATCAAACCTGAGCGCAGTGCGGTGGTGCTGGGTGGACTTCCGATTCTGCTAGGTCTGTGTCAAGAACTCGGCATGCGCGACATGCAACCGGTTGAAGCCGGTTTGCGCATGGGCGTGCTGTGGGATCTGCATTTACGTCGCAGCAGCAAAGATCGTCGTCGTGATTCAGTGCGTGAATTTGGCCGCCGCTTTGGTATTAATGAAGCGCGTGGCGCAAGAGTAAAAGCCAACACACAGCTGCTGCATGTTCAGCTTGAACCCGAAACAGATCATTACGATAGATTGCTTGCTTGGGCAGCTCGCTTGCATGAAGTGGGAATGGCGGTATCCCATAGCGGCTTTCACAAACATGGTGCCTATCTAACGCTAAACGCTGATCTACCCGGCTTCACTAAACAGGAACAACACATCCTTAGCATCCTCGTGCTGTCACAAAAAGGGAATTTAAAAAAAGTAACTGAGGCCTTATCACTACCCGATCTGGCAAAGGCCATACTCTCATTAAGACTCGGTATTTTATTTAGCCATTCGCGCATCGATTTGAGCAACGAATTAGTCGGCGTCAGAATTCGTCATAAAATTGAAATTGATATTCCTGCCACTATGCTGCGCAAGCACCCGACGCTCGCTCACTGGCTACAAAAAGAACAAGTCGCTTGGTCAGAAGTCGACTGGTCAATGGCAGTTCGGCAATACTGACCGTCCCGCCACGGCGCTACGCAAAAATCCCCCCTGAACGCACCGCCGTTTCTGCCCAAAAATTCATCATCGTTTAACATTGACGTGTTTTGATGCGCGTTACTAGCTAATATATTACTCTGAAGATTTCATGACCCATACCTCTACCGACTGCCCAATCATGCTGACAGATACAGAAAACGATTCAACTAATCCTGAATTCAATCATATTCTTTCAGAGCGCCTTTCACGGCGCAGTATGCTTAAAGGCTCATTCGGTGCGGCCGCAGCGCTATATTTTGGTGGTAGCAGTCTATTGTTGTCGGCAACGGGAGAGACCCGTGCTGCGACAAGCAAATTGAAACTAAACTTCGCTGCCGTAAATAAAACACTGAATGACAAAGTAACGCTGGCTCAGGGTTATTCCTACCGAATCATTTCAAGCACCGGTGATCCTCTGGCAGAGGGCATACCAGCTTATTCAAACAATGGCAGCGAGCGCGCTGAAAGTTTCAATAAACGTGTCGGTGATCATCACGACGGCATGCATTTTTTTGGCTTAGGTAAAAATGGACTATGGAGTCCTTTGGCTTCTGATCGTGGTCTGCTTTGCGTAAACCATGAAAGTGTCACTGCCGGATTTCTTCATCCAACGGGAGCGACAATCGTTGATGAAAAACGTCCCAATGACAACGAAGTCTTGAAAGAAATGCTAGCGATTGGTATGTCGATCGCTGAAGTAAAAAAAGTCGGACCAAGTTATACCTTGGTACAAAATTCGCGTTTCAATCGCCGCGTCACGTCGATGACCGATATAGAAATCACCGGCCCTGCAGCCCGTAGCCCGTTGATGATTACCAAGTATTCTGTCACCGGTACGCGTACCCGCGGCACTATCGGTAATTGTGCGAATGGTCATACGCCTTGGGGAACCTATCTCACTTGTGAAGAAAATTGGGCTTATTTTTTCCGCCGTCCAGCAAGCGATGACAGCAAGCGCAGCGCGCGCGAAAACGCTTCGTTAAAACGCTATGGCGTGAAGGGAAATAGTTTGTCACTGTGGGCTACCGTACAGCCAGACACTGCTGATAACCGATTTGGTCGTTGGGATGCCAGCATTAACGGTACATCAGGCGATGGTAGCGATGACTACCGCAACGCGCCGAACACCTTCGGCTGGGTGGTCGAAATTGATCCATTCAATCCTGATTCAGCACCGAAAAAACGTACTGCACTTGGACGCTTTGCCCACGAAGGTGCCTGGCCTGGCTTGGTGATTGCTGGTCAACCACTGGTTTGGTACATGGGTTGTGATTCGCGTCATGAATACATTTATAAATATGTTTCGAATGCCGTTTGGGACCCAGCCGATGCTAAACGTGGCGCGGCGGCTGGCGATAAATATTTAAATGACGGCACGCTGTATGTCGCACGCTTTAATGCAGACGGCAGCGGCGACTGGCTTGAATTAACCCATGGACGCAATGGTTTAGACAGAGATAACAGTTATTACAGTTTTAGTGATCAAGCCGATGTGCTGATCAACGCACGGCTCGCCGCTGATGCTCGTGGCGCAACCAAAATGGATAGGCCTGAGTGGGGTGCCGTTAATCCAAATAATGGCGAAGTGTATATGACACTCACCTACAATCCTTCGCGAGCGTTGGACAAGGTTGATGCAGCCAACCCGCGTTTTTATAACGATCCAAAAAAAGGGGTGGCTCAAAAGGGTAATGCCAACGGACATATCATCCGATGGGCCGAGCACGATGCCAAAGGTTCTGCAACGAAGTTTCAGTGGGATGTATTTTTATTCGCTGCACGATCGAATGCCGATCCAGTCAATATCAATTTATCTGGACTGACCGCCGATAATGATTTCTCTAGTCCCGATGGGCTATGGTTTGCACGCAGCGGTCTGCTATGGGTAGAAACTGATGATCACGCCTTCACTGATGCGAGTAACTGCATGCTACTCGCTGCGATCCCTGGAAAAGTAGGTGATGGTTCGACTAAGACCATCGTTAATTCGGATAATGGTCAACAAAGCACGGTCAATACACACGTGGGTGCCACTCCAGGCGACGACCGTCTACGACGTTTTTTAGTCGGTCCGGTTGATTGTGAAATCACCGGCATTACAGAAACTCCCGACGGCCGCGCGCTGTTTGTAAATATTCAGCATCCGGGTGAAACCACCACAGGCAAAAATTTTAATATCGCTGATCCGTCCACCTATCTTAGCCACTGGCCACAAGGCGGTACCGCTAGACCACGCTCAAGTACCATTGTGATTACGCGCGATGATGGCGGCCCCATCGGGGCTGAGCTCGCCTGACATAGTTCAGTCACATAGCCAAGGGGCGCAGAAAAATTCGTTCTTTGTAACAGAAACGAAACCTAATTGTCATTTGCCTGCAGTATTGCATCGTTACTCTTGAGGTATGAAAACAAGAAGGAGCGACGATGCGCATGATGAACGTCGGGGCTGACTCCAGTACGAGCTTCCCCAAACTCAGCCTCAGTCTAGCTAGCACTCATGAAGATGTAAGAGAAGTTCAACGTCTTCGCTACAAAGTATTTGTTGAGGCAATGGGTCTTGAAACTCTCAAGAATCATGAAGGCATAGAACGCGATGAATTTGATGACGTCTGTGACCATCTCATCGTACGTGACACCCGCACTCTAGAAGTTGTTGGTACCTACCGCGTACTATCACCCCGCGTACTTTCTCAGACCGGTGGTTTCTACTCCGAACAAGAATTTGATTTGGCACGATTGACTAATTTGCGTCCACGTATCATGGAAGCAGGACGTGCTTGTATTCACCCAGACTACCGCAGTGGTGGCGTCATCATGATGTTGTGGGCAGGACTTGCAGCATGCATGCAGCGCGAACAAGCTGAGTATTTAATTGGTTGCGCTAGCGTCAGTCTGGCTGATGGCGGACACACTATCAACGCGCTGTATCGCAAACTCGCAGCAGACCATTTATCGCCGCCCGAGTATCGCGTTATCCCACGTCTGCCCTTCCCTTTGCATGATGATCCCTTACCTGAAGGTCTCCAGGTACCCGCACTCATTAAAGGCTATCTGCGCAGCGGTGCTTGGATTTGTGGTGAGCCGGCGTGGGATCCTGATTTTCATAGCGCGGATTTATTCATGATGCTGCCACTTTCGCGCCTTGATAGTCGCTACGCAAGACACTACTTAAAAGAAGCGGAGCCGGCATGAATGCCCCCGATAACAGACATTTCGACAATATCTCTAAATCCCTCCTCAAAAAACCTAAACCACTGCGCTTCAGAACGATCTGGATTTCTGATATCCACCTCGGCACCAGTGGCTGCCAAGCAAAGCGTCTGCTGGAATTCCTCAAAGCGACTGAATCTGACAAGCTGTACTTAGTCGGCGACATCGTCGACGGTTGGCAGCTTAAGCGTCGTTGGTACTGGCATCAAACGCACAATGACGTAGTTCAGTTGGTGATGAAAAAAGCCAAGAAAGGTACCAAAGTTATTTTTGTACCCGGCAATCATGACGAAGTCGTCAGACAGTTCATTGGCTTGAATTTCGGTGGCATTAAAATTCGTGATGAACATGTGCACGTCACTGCAAATGGTAAACGTATGCTGGTTCTGCATGGTGATCGCTTTGATGGTGTGATCGCTTGCGCTAAGTGGTTAGCTTATGTGGGTGATTCGCTGTACACGATGATTTTGAAATTCAATCAAATCTTCAATGTATGGCGTGCGCGGGTTGGCCTTCCTTATTGGTCGCTGTCTCAATATCTGAAGTTAAAAGTTAAAAATGCCGTCAGCTACATCACCTCATTTGAAGATGCGCTAGCGGCGGAAGCCCGTAAGCAAAATTTAGATGGCGTTATCTGTGGTCACATACACAAAGCAGAGATACGTGATATCGACGGTATTCTGTATTGTAATGATGGCGATTGGGTAGAGAGCCTCACAGCTTTGGTCGAAGATGAAGTCGGTGAACTTCATTTGGTGGATTGGCATGAAATTATGTTGCGCTGGGAGCAGCGTCAATTTGCCAAAAAAGAGACCACTCTCAATACCGTCTCTGCCTGATAGTGCTGACTGCCGTCGAACCAGCGATTTCAGTAGATGTAGAGGGCATAAATTTGTTATCGCCGTCTTCTAAAGACATTGCGCTCGCCACTAAAAAGCGCTTACTCGTCATCTCCGTTTCGGCTGGCAGCGGCCACATTCGTGCCGCTCAGGGAATCGAAGCCCACGCTCACATTCATTTTCCCGAATGGTCTGTGCGCCACCGTGATTTAATGCAGCTCGTTCCTGCCTACTTTAGAAAAATCTATACCGATCTGTACATCAAAATTGCAGGTGGGTTACCTGAGGCCTGGGGCTGGTTATATCGAAAAACTGATCATGAACCCACAGGTAGCTTGACTGAGCGGTGTCGTCGCAGCTTACAACGCCTGTCGGCACAAAAGCTTTTTACAGAGATCGCTGATTACAAACCCGATGCTATCGTTTGTACTCACTTTCTACCCGCTGAATTACTCGCAGATGCGGTCTTACAAAAACGTCTGCAGTGCCCCGTATGGGTCATGGTGACTGATTTCGATCTGCATCAGATGTGGGTACATGATGGCATAACTGGTTATTTCGTCGCCAACGAAGAAATCTCTTTTCGCTTAGAAAGTAGCGGTGTTCCCAAATCACACATTGTCGTCACTGGGATTCCTGTGATGCCTGAATTTGTTAATCGACCCGAACGCGACGTGTGTGCTGCTAAGGTTAGTTTTAATCCTGCACATAAAACACTGCTCATCATGGGCGGCGGCGCTGGATTAGGTATCAACTGCCATTTGGTTAATTCCTTATTGTGTTTACAAGCAGATGTACAAATTATCGTCATGGCAGGAAAAAATAAATCACTGCTGGATGAATTGATAAAATTATCAACACAGTGGCCAGGCCGACTCGTAGCCATAGGCTATACCGATAAAGTACCTGAGCTGATGGCCTGTGCCGATTTGGTGATCACCAAGCCCGGCGGTTTGAGTACTTCAGAGTGCTTAGTCATGGGTCTACCGATGGTGTTGATTAACCCTATCCCTGGCCAAGAAGAACGCAATGCCAGCTACCTTTTGCAAGAGGGTGTTGCTCAACGTGCGGATGATGTAGCTACCCTGTTGTATCGCTTAAACCAGTTATTGGCTAAACCCGAAAAACTCGAGACTATGAAAAGACACGCTTCCGCACTTGGCCGATCAGGCGCTGCTAGCACTTTACTTAATCACATAGAAAAAAATCTAGTGAGTCAAACCGTATGACAAATGCTCAGTTGCTCTCGATGGCACACACTATATTGAGTGTGTTTTTACTTGGATTTTTCTTTGCAAAACTAGAAATTGCGATTGAAGGTGATGCTGGCTGGGCAGAGAACCTACCTACCTGGCGCATTGAAGGTCATTGGCTGCTCGATATTTTTTGGGGCGGTAGAGTGATGACGGGTTATCACGCCTGGGCTTTTTCCATCATCGCTTTATTTTTTCATTTCCCGCTGGTGTTTAGTGGCGATTATTCTTGGCAAGCCGAGATCCGTGCATTAGCGAGCATCATGCTGTTTTGGGTAAGCG
>CAINAY010000449.1 GCA_903846425.1 uncultured Noviherbaspirillum sp. | reverse complement strand
TCAAGACTCGCCTGCTAGGGATTAATAACCGTAATCTTCGTACATTCGAAACCTCTCTAAATACGACTATTAATCTACTCGACCGTATCGATCCGCAAAAACTCGTCATTACCGAATCAGGCATTCTGAGTAAAGATGATGTTAAAAAAATGCGCGACGCTGATGTGCATGCGTTTTTAGTGGGTGAAGCCTTTATGCGCTCACCCGATCCAGGCATGGAATTATCCCGCTTGTTTTTGGATTAATTTTTTTGACTGAGTTACTTCGAGAATCGTAGTGGATGCAAGCGCTCTACCCACTCACCGCCAATCGGTAACGGCTCATCTAGTATCTGAGTCACTAAAAACTCTGCGCACCACGGCGCGCAGGCTACACCGCGTGAACCATGCCCTATGCTGGTATACAGACCTTCAGCAACTTTTCCTACTAACGGCAAACGATCTTGCGTCGTTGCGCGCCAAGAGACTCGACCACTGTGCAATTCGCTCGCGTCGCTCACAAAATCTGACAGCAATCGCTGTAGACGATAAAAATTTTCAAGATCATCTTCAGGCCGCGGGTTAGCGTCACCGTCGATGTGCATCGTCGCGCCTATGGTGTGCATTCCATTAATCGCTGGCGTCACATAACCATCGCGGCAAACGATAGTTCGTAAAGGCTTATCAACCCGTTCGGCTACAACAGATAATTGTCCACGCGCGCTATCAATTCCATCGACATTCGAACTTAGATCAGCAAACGCCGTGGCGAGCACAACATAACGCGAAAAAATCTTTTCATCGTTTGCTAACTCCACACACCACTCATTCGTAGAAACAGGCGAAAGCCGTTTGACTTCCGTAGCAGACCTCAAGTCAATCAGAGGATGGTCAATTAACGCGGTAATCAAAGCAGTCGGGGCAACCCAACCGGCTTGCGGTAAAAAGAAACCCTCTGTATCGACTGACTGTCCACACAACTTAGTCGCTTCACTAACGCTTAGCTCATGCAACCACTCATCTGGAACTGTTTGCGCGTAAGCGGCCAGTTTGTCATGCCGACGCTGATCACGCAGCAACCTCACGGCACCGCAAAAATCATGCGGCACTGATTCACCATGCGTAGCTAACCAACGCTGCAACCAGCCGACTCCTGCAGCAGAAAATTCGCTAATCACATTACTAACGCCGCCTGGCTCTGGGCGCACGACCGCCACTGGATTTCCCGATGCGCCTGAGGCAGGCTGTTCACGCTCGATCAAAATTACGTTGATGCCACGAGTCGCCAGTTGTCGTGCAACGCTGGCACCCGCAATCCCTGCACCGATCACCACCACAGAGTCAACTCGCGTAGATGAATCAGCTAATTTTGCAGACCATCGCCCAATCAAGCTTTCACGATTGCTGCCAAAACCAGCGCGCTCAGTCACGTCAAAACCCACTTCGTGAAGCGCTTGCTGCACCGAACTCGCAACACACCAACTCGATACAATCGCACCATCAGCTGCTAATCCTGCAAGATGCTGCATGGTTTTCAGCGACCACATGACTTCATTACGATCCGGCACAAAACCATCCAGATAAAAAGCATCAAAGCGACCATGAATAGATGACAGCACAGAGCCAACATCACCGAACACGAGTGTCAGTATGGTGTGATCATCTAAGGGCAAAGAATGAAAACCAGGAATCAATGGAGGCCATTGCGCAATCAGTTGCTGGATCAACGCTTCCAACATTGGTGCAAGTGAAACAGGTGCAGACGCCAAACTCTTCTCAAGCGCAGCACGCAAATCCTGACTAGTAAACGGGTGCTTTTCTATCGCAACGTAGTGCATTCGCGCCGTGCTATTACTGGCTTTAATCGATGCCCACGTCGTCAGAAAATTTATGCCCAAACCAAATCCCATCTCGAGCACTCGAATGCTTCGACTGTTCTGCCAACGCGAAGCTAATTCACATCCATCGACGAAAACAGACTGGGCCTGTACCCAGGCATCCCTGCGACTCGCATAAACGTCACCGTATAAAGGCGCAAAAAGTTTACCCTCGTCACCTAGCTGCAAGCGTGCAGGCTGAATAGAAAGAGCATTCGTGTCACTCATTTCACTGGCTGACACTGACCTTCAAAAATCAGCAGCGACGTAGGTAATTCCAATGTGTCAGAGACAGATAAACGTACTGGATCAATCAATACTTTGCGCATGGCTTGTTGCGGCGTTAAGCCCATGCAGGCGATCTGCGAATCACTTTGCTCGCACTGAAGTCCGTCAATCTGATTTGCCTGCAACCGGTAACGACGCTTCTCCGCCGCTGGCACCGTCGATGGTGCTCCACGATGTATAAAGCTCGTTTTACCCGCACACTCAACAAAAAAATCTTGAGCCAATAGCAGGGTCGGTAAAAAGCAGAGTAATGCGATGAATAATTTCATTCGATTTGCTTACGCTGCT
>CAINAY010000448.1 GCA_903846425.1 uncultured Noviherbaspirillum sp. | reverse complement strand
TATCGGCGCATCGGCAGGAAAACCGTTTGGCATGGCGTCATCGCAACGCCAACGCGTCGTCGTAATGCCGCCAGGCGTCCGGGCATCGCGCAACAAGCCGCTCGCCTGATAAATCACAGGATGAAAAGCTCATTCAAATCTCCTTTTAATTTTTAGAACAGAATTGTAAAGCGTGTTTTGAGTTGCAAAAAAATAGCCGGTATCCCTGAGGTTACCGGCTATTGCATGGCAAATTAATCGTGTATTAGGCTGCTTTTCTAAAGCCCAGCTCGGACCCTGCTACGTCAATTTCAATCGTGTCCTTGGGACCGAATTGACCTTGAAGTATGGCTTTAGAAAGTGGATTTTCCAGTTCCTGCTGTATCGCACGCTTCAATGGACGAGCGCCATACACCGGATCGTATCCCGCCTCGGCCAACTTGCGTAATGCCGCATCAGAAATCGTTAAGCCAATATCCATCTTCGCTAACCGTTTTTCCAAGATACCTAACTGTATTCGCGCAATCGAGCCAATGTGTTTATCATCCAGCGCATGGAAAACAATTAACTCATCAACGCGGTTAATAAATTCAGGGCGAAAATGGCCTCGCACTTCAGCCAATACAGCCATCTTAATTAATGCCGGATCACTACCCTCCATCGACTGAATTTTGTGTGAACCTAAATTCGAGGTCATCACGATGACGGTATTTTTAAAATCAACCGTGCGACCCTGCCCATCTGTCATACGACCATCATCGAGCACTTGTAACAGCACGTTGAATACATCCTGGTGGGCTTTTTCAATTTCATCTAACAGAATCACACTGTAGGGCTTACGCCGCACTGCTTCCGTGAGATAACCACCCTCTTCGTAGCCCACGTAGCCAGGAGGAGCGCCGATCAAACGTGCCACCGAATGCTTTTCCATAAATTCACTCATGTCGATACGAATTAACGCATCTTCGCTATCAAACATGAATGCAGCGAGTGCTTTGGTCAGTTCTGTCTTACCCACGCCCGTAGGACCAAGAAACATAAACGAACCATAGGGACGATTCGGATCGGATAAACCCGCACGGGAACGTCGAATGGCATCTGAGACTGCGCTAATCGCTTCGTGTTGACCGACAACGCGTTTGTGTAAATCGTCTTCCATGTGCAAGAGTTTTTCACGTTCACCTTGCATCATCTTAGATACTGGAATTCCGGTCGCGCGCGACACCACTTCAGCGATTTCTTCAGCACCAACCTGAGTACGCAGCAAGCGCGGTTTACCCGCGGGTGCTTCACCTAGGTCAGCTTGTTTTAAACTAGCTTCAAGCTCTGGCATGCGGCCATACTGAAGCTCTGACATTTTTTGCCAATCACCCTTGCGCCTCGCCTCCTCCATCTGGAGACGAACTTTCTCAATTTCTTCCTTGATCGTTTGGCTGCCTTGTACGGCTGACTTTTCAGCTTTCCACACTTCTTCAAGGTCGGCGTAATCACGCTCTAGTTTGGTAATCTCTTCTTCAAGCAAACCAAGGCGCTTCTGGGAGGCCTCATCTTTTTCTTTTTTAACTGCTTCGCGTTCTATCTTCAACTGGATCACTCGACGGTCGAGTTTATCCATTACTTCAGGCTTGGAATCAATCTCGATTTTTATTTTTGCTGCCGCTTCATCAATCAGATCAATCGCTTTATCGGGTAAAAATCGATCGGTAATGTAGCGATGCGAAAGCTCAGCCGCTGCCACTATCGCTGGGTCAGTAATATCGACGCCGTGATGGACTTCGTATTTTTCTTGCAGGCCACGCAAAATAGCAATTGTGGCTTCTACGCTAGGCTCATCGACGATGATTTTTTGAAAGCGCCTCTCAAGCGCGGCATCTTTTTCTATGTATTTACGATACTCATCTAAGGTAGTCGCACCAACGCAATGTAACTCGCCACGCGCAAGAGCGGGCTTTAACATGTTGCCTGCATCCATGGCTCCTTCGGCTTTACCTGCGCCCACCATGGTGTGAATTTCATCGATAAATAAAATCGTTTGACCTTGATCTTGCGATAGTTCTTTGAGCACTGTTTTTAAACGCTCTTCGAATTCACCACGATATTTAGCACCGGCTAATAACGACGCCATGTCGAGCGAAAGTACCCGTTTATTCCTCAGGCTATCGGGTACCTCACCATTGATAATACGTTGGGCTAAACCTTCTACGATGGCGGTTTTACCTACGCCGGGCTCACCAATTAATACGGGATTGTTTTTGCTACGACGCTGAAGTACTTGTATCGCACGACGAATCTCATCATCACGACCAATCACCGGATCAAGCTTGCCTTGACGAGCGCGCTCGGTCAGATCCATAGTGTATTTTTTTAAAGCCTCACGTTGTCCTTCAGATTCTTGTGAATCGACATGCGCACCACCGCGCAACGATTGAATCGCTGCCTCCATGGATTTGCGTGTGAGTCCATTTTCACGGGCTACGCGACCTGCATCCGACTTATCGTCGGCCAAAGCAATCAATACCATTTCACTGGCGATAAATTGATCGCTGTGCTTTTGCGCTTCTTTATCCGCAAGGTTAAGCAATGAGGCTAGTTCACGACCGATCTGCACCTCGCCACCAGTACCGCTAACTTTAGGTAAGCGATCCATCCCAGACTTGAGCCCACTGGCTAATCCCGGCACGTTAACGCCAGCGCGCTGTAGCAACGAGCTAGTCGCTCCATCATCCTGATTCAACAGGGCTGTTAATAGATGAACGGGATCGATGTATTGATTGTCGTTACCTACGGCAAGGCTCTGGGCATCGGCCAGCGCTTGCAGCAACTTGGTAGTGAGTTTATCGAGACGCATGAATAGGACTCCAGTAAAAGCTGATTTAGAGTCATTATTGGGTCCGACGGACAGA
Source organism: uncultured Noviherbaspirillum sp. (assembly GCA_903846425.1). GTDB lineage: Bacteria > Pseudomonadota > Gammaproteobacteria > Burkholderiales > Burkholderiaceae_D > Pernthalerella > Pernthalerella communis. The sequence goes on along the minus strand of CAINAY010000448.1, from coordinate 3,146 downwards.
AATCAAGGCTAAAGCGGTAATAGCCCACTAAATCAATCCAACTCCTCCACAAAACGCAAAAATACGCGCGCTTTATTGAACGTTTTGTTTAGCTAATATGCCCGCTTATTAGCCCACCAGCCAACGCCAGGTGGCCAAACCGGCGATACAACACGCCACCGAACCCAGCAGATGGGTTCCAGTATGCAGAAACGCCCAGCCGTAGGTGCCGCGTTGAAGCAGCATCATGGCTTCAGCTGAGAAGGTGGAAAAAGTGGTCAAGCCACCCAGAAAGCCGGTGACGACGAGTAAACGCCACTCAGGTGTGAGATTGGGGAAATCCTGAAAAACGCCGACGGCAATCCCTATCAAGTAACCGCCGCCTAAATTAGCTAGCAAGGTGCCCAAGGGCAGGCTTTCAATGCGCGCATTCAGCCAAAGGGATAAACCCCAACGTGACCAAGCGCCGACTGCTGCGCCGAGTGCTACGGCTAAAAAACTTAGTGCGCTTTGGCCCATTTTTTCATTGCCTCATCATCAGAAACCCGCGCATCAACCCAGCGTGCGCCAGTAGGGGTTTGTTCTTTTTTCCAGAAAGGAGCTAAGGTCTTTAGGTAATCAATGATGAATTCGCATGCGAGAAACGCTTCACCGCGATGTGCCGAGGTAACGGCCACCAAGACAATTTGCTCCAATGGCTTAAGTGGTCCGACGCGATGAATGACGAGCGCATCAAAAATATCCCAACGCGATTTGGCCTGGCTAACAATATCCTCCAGCGCTTTTTCTGTCATGCCGGGGTAATGCTCGAGCTCCATCTCTGCGACGTGCTCTCCTTCGTTCAAATCGCGCACCGTACCTACAAAGGTTACGACAGCGCCGACCTTGGGTGTGTCAGCACGTAGTTGAGCGATTTCAGTCGTCAGATCAAAATCGTGGGTTTGCACGCGAACGGGCATATGTATTCCTTTAACCGCCTGTCACTGGCGGGAAGAACGCCAGTTCACATCCATCAGATACCAAGGTCGAGGCATCGGCCATTTCTTGATTACAGGCGATGCGCACTGCACGACCTTCTGCTAGCGCATCCGCCCACACACCGCCTCGTTGACAAAGAAAGTCTCTCACCTGCCCGGCGGTTTTAAGCTCGCTAGTTAAAACTAGCGTCTCCTGACTCGTGCCAACTGCCTCACGCAAGCTGGCAAAAAATTTAAGGTGTATCTGCATGATCAGAAACTTAATTCAGTAAACGGGATGAAGTTTACGATATCACCCACAGCGATCGCTTGCCCCGGGGGATTATCGACCAGCCCATCACCCCACACGGTGGAGGTCAACACACCTGAACTCTGGTTAGGGAAAAGATCGAGACCACCACCTTCATTTACGCGTACGCGCAGATATTCATTTCGACGATCAGGCTTCTTCCAAACAAAGTCGGAACGCATCGGGTATGACTTGGGAGGCGCGACCTTCGCGCCCTGCAAGGCAAGGATGAAGGGCCGAACAAACAATAAAAAAGTAACGAAGCTAGATACGGGATTACCGGGCAAGCCTACGAAGAAAGCATTCGCAGAATCGTTCTCACGTCGCACTTCACCAAACGCGAGTGGCTTACCGGGTTTGATCGCAATCTGCCAAAGATTGAGACGACCTTCGGCTTCCACCGCAGGCTTAATGTGATCCTCTTCACCGACCGAGACACCACCCGAAGTTACTATCAGATCATGCCCCTTACTTGCCTGACGCAGAGCCAGACGGGTCGCCTCAAGCGTGTCGGGTACATTACCCAGATCGGTCACTTCACACCCTAATTGCTGCAGCAAGCCTCGCAGCATAAAACGATTCGAGTTATAAATCGCGCCTGGTTTAAGAGGTTCACCCGGCATGGTTAATTCATCACCGGTAAAAAATACGGCCACGCGTAATTTTCGAAACACTGACACGCTAGCCAAACCAACGGACGCTGCCAGCCCAATTTCTTGTGCGCGCAAACGGGTACCCAACTCAAGAATAACGCTGCCCGCTTGTATATCTTCACCGGCTCTTCGCACCCATTCACCTGACGCTGGCGTGTGATTCACTGTCACCGAACCGGTGGCTTCATCAAACTGGCACTGCTCCTGCATCACCACCGCATCAGCGCCTTCAGGAATTAACGCACCTGTGAAAATTCTCGCCGCAGTACCTGCTTCCAGTGGCTGCCCTACATGTCCGGCTGGTATGCGCTGCGAGACGCGTAGTTGCGCGCTACCGCTGGCACAATCACTGGCCCTGACTGCGTACCCATCCATCTGGGTATTGTCCATCGTAGGTACGTTTAATTGCGACTTCAAATGTTCGGCCAATACACGACCCGTTGCATCAATGGTCGCAATCGTTTCAATATCAACTAATGGCTTAGCAGCACTTAAAAGTGAAGCTAGCGCCTCTTTGGCGCTCAGCATAGGCGGTTTTGTGTTCATGTTCATGGTGTCGCTAAGTTCTGTCTTAGTGTACTTAGAATGGTGGCGTCGAATTACAAACCCGTTCGAGCGGCAACATAGCGCTTTATTTCTGCTGCATCAGCTGCCATCACATCAAAACGTTGAGGCAGTGATTCGATATTCTCAAAGCCAGCAGGACGCTCTGCATCACGACCCAATGCTAAACGAATGGTTTCATTAAACTTCGCTGGTAGCGCTGTCTCAAGTACGATCATGGGTACACCTTCTTCGATGTGCTCTCGAGCGACTTTAATGCCATCTGCAGTGTGAGTATCAACAGTTAATTGATAACGAGCTGCAGTGTCTTGAATTGTTTTTATGCGATCTGCGTGGGTTGATTTTCCAGACGAAAAACCAAAACGTTCAATTCCTATAAATTCATTTCCATCACTGCCGGGTTTGCCGGAAAGATCAAATCCACCTTCTCGCTCCACTTTATGAAAAAGATGACGCACGCGATCCGTATCACCTTTGAGTAAATCATAAATGAATCTCTCGAAATTAGAGGCCTTACTAATGTCCATACTCGGACTACTGGTGTGCAAAGTTTCGGATGACTTACGTACACGGTAGATACCCGTTTGGAAAAACTCATGCAGAACATCGTTTTCGTTCGTGGCCACTACGAGTTTTTTGATCGGAAGGCCCATCATTCGGGCGATGTGACCAGCACATATGTTG
>CAINAY010000447.1 GCA_903846425.1 uncultured Noviherbaspirillum sp. | reverse complement strand
TGCAATGTTGTCATCTCGCCCACTGCGCGCTTAATGTCGCCCGAATTATTCGATTGCAAAGCCGCTGACAAATCATCAATCACTTGGAAAAAACCGACTGCCATTTTTTTATTGTTCTCGTCAAGACGAACAATTTTATCGAATGGGTTAGTTCCCGATCGGTTAATGTCAACGGCACTTTGATCACCCACACCGGTAGCACTCACGGTCTGATCACCTTGATAGACTAACTTTCCATTCTCATCAGTCGCAAACGCCTGCTTACCTACGCGGCTACCTGAAAAAATGAAATTACCATTTACATCCTGAGTATTGGCTAGCGATAGCAACTGATCTCGCAGCTGCATGACTTCGAGATCTATCGATTTACGATCAACCCCCGAATAGGTGTCATTGGCGGCTTGAATCGTCAACTCTTTTAATCGAGTCAGCACATCGGTGGCATTGCTCGCCGCTGTTTCTTGCTGAGACAGCTTGTCTTTAACGGAATTAATCGTCGACACATAGGCATTTTGACGATCAATCGCCGATTTCAACCGTGTAATGGTCGCTGCCTGATCAGGCGCATCGCTAGGCTTATTGATTTGCTTAGTCGTTGAGAGCTGAGTCTGAGTTTTAGACAGGCGATCTTGGGTAACACCCATTTGCGCAATCGCTCTATCAAACATCAGATTTGTAGAAATTTGCATAATTAAGTTTCCTCGCTATTTCAATACATTCAACGTATTTGCAAAATCGAATCAAACAAGGTACTGGCTGTCTGCATTGCTTTTGCAGACGCTTGATAGGCTTGCTGAAAACGAATCAGATCAGCCGCTTCACTGTCTAACGAGACACCCGAAATTTTATCGCGTGCTTCAATTGCATGCTCATTCACCACTTGAAGTGCTGCTTGAGCAATAGTCGCCTGATTAGAAAAATTACCTGCCTTGCCGACGGTTTCCGAATAGCTTTCTGAGATGGTGCTTCCATTCGGACCACCAATGATTTTTTTGCTTTTCAGAGCAATCATCTCTAGCATGACCTGATTATTCCCTGTGCCATCATGGTCACCATCCATACGGAAGGAATCGCCAGACATGGGTGGCTTATTCAATGTGAATTTCAGGCCTTGATACTCAATACCTTGCTTCGCATCGTAATCACGCTCCGCTAAAATCGTAGTGAGTTTATTTTGCGGATTCGTCCAGGTGATTTGATAGTGAGTGTCCGACGTAAACTTGACATCAAAATTTTGTGCCCGCAATGTGGAAATTCGATCGGCATTCAAGGATACCGGGTCCTTCATGGACGCATCAAAATTACCTGCTACCGAACCACTACCGTCACCGGTGACGAAGACCAATAAATCTTCTGGCGCAGCGCCATCGATATACGCACCGGTTCGTAAACCCAGCTTGGCTAATTCGGCGGGGTCACCCATCGGGCCAAACCCTACTTGAATTGCGCCTTCACTTTCCAAGCTCAATGCACCTCTATAAGGACCATTGCCCACACCGAGTACATTGCCGCCAAATAGAGAGCCAACTTTAATGTCTGCGCCACTCTGATTTGAAATAGTGATCGATTTGTCTATTCCTAGCTCCGCCTTAACTTTTGAATAGGTGCCGTCGGTTACACCCAACGCATTTTTATTCGTATAGGCACCATCTTTTACGCCCAAGGCATTCGCGCTTGATGTAGGACCAATCTTGATGCTGATACCGGTCGTGTTTTTCAGAACGATGTCGTTCAAATTTTGAACAACGCTAACACCCGTCGCGCTGGTCTGGTTGTTAATTGCTTTTATTAGATCCGAGTTTGAAGTGAAGCTACCATCGGCATTACTGCCAGTGATGGTCACACCATTGATATCCAGCGGCTGCGTCAAATCAAGACGGGCTGCGGTCGTAGTCACCACACCGACTGAAGGGCCCACCACAATATCGCCACCAATGAGATGTTTGAGCGTGATGTCCGAGCCATTTTGTGTAGCAACGACGCCAGTCTCGCTAGTTTGGCGATTGATAGCTTCGATCAAATCTGAGTCGGAGCTAAACGTCCCATCGGAATTATTGCCAACAATGTGGACGCCATTGATATCCAGAGGACGATTTAATTCTAACTTTGCCGTTGTGGCCGAGACATTTCCTGTCTCAGCCAAATTAATAGCTGTTACCAAATCAGAAGCATTCAGATAACTCCCACCGACGCCGGTACCCAGAATACTGACACCGTTGAGTGAGAGATTACCGGTCGAGAGATTATCTTTGAACTGATCACGCGCTACGGTAATTTCTGTTCTGGCCGTCGCAACAACTGGCGGATCGAAGGTACTGCCGACACTATTAATCCATGATGTCATGTCCGATGCTTGCAGCGAACGACCGAGATCCAAAGGACCCAGCGCTTTGCCATTAATCGTAATACCATCACCCACAATGCTATCGACATTCGATGGCACGAGTTCACCATCGATGATGGCTGAGGTATATTCTCGCGGCTTGATCGCGGTGAAATAATTCCCCATCGGCTTGCCCAGTGCATCCATATCACCCAGCTTGCCCATTGGTCCATAACCAATAGTGATATTTCCAGCTTGAGAAAAATTCAATATGCCTTTGTAAGCCTGCTCGTTGACGATCTTGCCATCCCCATCCATCTGACCGACAAAAATATCGCGCCCGCCATAACCGCTCGCATTACTCAGCACCAGCTGACTATCTTTTACAACGGCCTCAACGTTGGCTAAGCTGCCTATTGAATTATTAATATAACTAGCCAGGTCAGCTAAGGTGGCGCGTGTAGGATCAGCAGGAACCGCCACGCCGTTGACGTACATACCCAGCGTTGGATCGACGACATCGGTAGTGACCGTCGTCAAGGCATTCACCGACACCGTAGGCACCATACCGATACTGGCACGGTTCATCCAATTGGCTACGTCACTCGCCTGTATGGTGCGCGATGGTGCGGTTGCTAATAATTGCGGTAACGGCTTGCCATTAATCGTCAAAGTATTAGCGGGAATGCTCTCCACCTGATTGTCTATCGCATGACCATAGTTCTCTACCCAGGTACGAACCGACGGCAGTACATCATGCTCAGTGGTGAACTGCGTCTCTTGTGCGAAATGCTCAATCGGCTTGGCCTGCAAACCATAAAAAACATTCAGCTGCTTATAGCCAGTATTGCCGGATTGATTCAGATATTGCGTTGAATACGTCGATCCTTTGAAAAATCCATTTTTTTCTGTGACCAGCAAATCTGCTTCGGTTGCGTCGGTTAGTGGTGCACCCACTAATTGACGTCCATCGCGTGTAAATATTTGTAGCTGCTGATTATTGGTCGCACCATCCAGATACAGATTCCAGTTATTGCTACCCAGGGGTATTTGTCCCAACAGCTTGCCTTGCGGCGCGTTGACACCCGAACTAGGATCGGGGTTATTCTTAATAATCGTGGCGATTGAAGGTACAACGGCGGGATTCGCAAAATTAGCTGCGTAACTCAACGTCGCATCAGCATTTGAAAGATTTAGATCGTTTTCAATTACGCGAAATAGAGCGGCAGCAGATACCTTTGCGGGGTCATCAATCGCCAAAGTAATACCAGCAGATGCTCGGTCAATAGTAATGACTTCACCCGAAAGCTCATCCGTAGTGGAAGTCGCATCGATTTTGAAAAGATCCGTACCTACACTGCCACTCAGATCAATACCGTTGGTATGAATTGCATTGACTTGATCAACGACAGTTTTAGCTAAAAAATCTAACTGCGCCATCGTTGGCTGAAGCATTTGTTCACGGAATGTGAGCAATCCTCCAAGCTGTCCATTACCTATGCCAGGAATCGTCTCTTTGGTTCCATAAGGATCCAAGACAATCGCCACTCGACCCAAATCTTGTTCATCAAACTTAGCACCCAGCTCAAACGCTTTTTGACCATCAACGACGACGCCCACCTTGCCATTATTAGTCAGGCTAATATTGACGGTTCCATTGTCTGCGGTGGTGACATTAAGCTGGACCAACTTAGAGAGATTTTTCAGTAACAGGTCGCGCTGATCTAACAATTGCGGCGATTGACGTTCAATAGATACTTCTCGACCTAGCTGTTTATTCACCAAGGCGATTTGCGAGGTCAGTGTATTGATTTGCTCTATCGTTTGATTAGTTGATGCGCGAGTCTCGGTATCGATAGTTGTCATTTGTGATGACAGCTCACGGAAACGTCCCGCTAGTCCATCCGCATCTCTCAAAAACTGCGCACGCAATACAGTCGATGCCGGATCGGTAGATAATTGCTGCGCTGTCGCAAAAAATTTATCTAACGCTGGTGGTAAACCAACCGTATCACTACCCATTAGATCGACGATGCGATTAGCAAAATCAACCATGGGCTGTTGAGTATTTAATTCACTAGTGGTGTTACGTAGATTTTTCTCTAGAAATTCATCATAGGCGCGCTTAATACCATCAAAGCGAACGCCGGTACCGATATACACGGTACCCATTTTACGAGGCGCTGCTTCAGCGAGTTCGGATTCCTGACGTACATAGCCCTCAGTATTAACGTTAGCAATATTATTACTAACCGTACCCAATGCACGCTGATATGCCATCACTGCATTACTACTAATTCCAAGCAGATCACTCATTATTCAACTCCCGCATCTGTTACTGGGGTCACGGACCGTGGCTTGACATTAAATTTTTCAGGTCGCAGCAGTTCGATCGCCTTCGGGCCACTTAATGGCAGTGTTTCTTGTTCGGGCTTGATCGTCATTGGCTCAGCTTTGGCTTTGTAAGCTGCGCCAGCTTCTTTACTGCGGTCTATACTTTTAACCAGCATGTCGGCCACACCCAAGGTATTGCGCCTAGCAAGTTGTACCGAGAGCTCACGGTCGTACATCTCTTGAAATGCTTCCTCATGATCCGACGTCATGAGACCTTCCTTCTCGGTAGCCTCACGCATGGATTTGAGCATCATCTGAATGAACATCGCTTCGAACTGCGTCGCTGTCTCACGCGTCGCTTTTTCCTCGCGTCGCTGAGCCTGGCCGCGCAAGGCGCCCATGCCAGCAAAGTCCAGCGAAGATTTAGGTAGGTCGTAGTCACTCATCGTAATGCTCTCGTAATACTCTCTTAGCTCAGCGTTAGATCACGACTAACTCAGCACGTAAACTGCCTGAGCTTTTCAATGCTTCTAAAATTGCAATCAATGCAGACGGTGTTGCACCCACTTGATTGATCGCATCCACAATTTGACGCAAATCCACACCCGCTTGGAATAGGAACATCGGTTTGTTCGGTTCGTTAACGGCCACATTAGCGTTCTGCACTGCCGCTGCCTGACCGGGAGCGAATGCATTCGGCTGGCTCACCTCATTCGTGGCCGCAATAGCGACAGAAATTGTGCCGTGTGATACCGCAGCAGCGGTGACTTTGACATTGCGACTGATAACGACGGTACCGGTTCGCGAATTCACGACTACCTTAGCCGCAGCTTCGCCTGGAATGACATCGAGATTTTCAATCATGCTCATGAACGCTACCCGCTTTGACATATCGACTGGAGCGCGAACAGAAAGTGACACACCGTCCAAAGCTTTGGCAGTATCTTCGCCAAATGTTTTGTTTACGATATTAACAATCGCAGTAGTGGTCGTGAAATCTTGATCACGTACATTTATCACTACGAATTCAGATTTATCGAAAGGTGTCTCGACAATACGTTCGACCGTCGCACCATTCGGAATGCGAGCTGACGTTGGTACACCAATCGATACTTTGGAACCTGCTGCACTTGCATCGATACCGGTTGTTGTGACCAAACCCTGAGCTAAGGCATACACCTCACCATCGACACCACGTAAGCTAGTGAGAATCAATGTACCACCACGCAAACTGCTAGCCTTACCTAGGGTACCGACATTGATATCGATACGCTGACCTGGCTTAGACATGCCAGGCAATTCAGCCGTCACCATCACTGCAGCGACGTTTTGTACATCCATACGACCGGCAGCTGCAGCTGCACGTTCAAAGTCAGACAGCGGACCATCCAGACCCACACCCATCTTCACCAACATAGAACGAACGGTTTGCACTGTGAAAGCGACCTGCGCACCATCACCGGTACCTTGCAAGCCCACCACAATGCCGTAACCCACTAACTGATTGCTACGTACGGCGGCGACAGATGCTAAGTCCTTAACCCGATCAGCATGCGCGGGTTGAGCAAACGCTAACGCCAGCATCAATGTGCCGGCACAGTGTTGAATAAAACGATTTTTCATAATTGACTTTCGCATGATTAGAAGGGCCAGTATTTCCAGATGGCGCTAGTACCCCAACCGGCACGAGTCGCATTCGCCAAATCACCCGCTGCACGATATGCAATTTGTGCATTCGCTAGACGACGTGATTGCACGGTACTAATAGCGCTTACATCATCAGGACGAATCACGCCTGACACTTGAATCACTTCGCCGCCTTCAGACATCGATAATTGTTTTTCACCGCGAATCACCAAATTGCCATTCGCTTGGACTTCCACCACGGTGGCTGCGATCGAACCTGTTAATGAAGCTTGTTGATCTGCTGTACCCTTACCTACATTAGTAGTTTTCCCACCATCAGTCTTTAATCCACCTAATACGCCGTTCAAACCAGACAAACGATTAGTGAGACCGTTTGGTACAACATCCGTCGTCGCTTCACGGCTGGTTTCATTATTTAAAGTTCTGGCGGCTTGTGTCGATTCATTTAATAAGACGGTGATAATGTCACCGACGCGATAGTCACGGCGCTTGGCCTGCCACATATCAGTACTATCAGCGGCAAAAATTGCACCGGTATTTTGCTTGAATGATTCACGCGGCAAAGGCTGTACTGGTGAAAATTGATTCGAGTGCGCCACGGGCATAGGACCCGAACACGCGCTCAACATTAGTGCCGCAGTCACTGGCGCAAGAATCGCGCACGATTTAAGCATTTTCATCAGAGTCCCGATTAGAGATTGTTATTCAAGAAGCGCAACATGCCATCGGCTGCTGAGATCGCCTTAGAGTTAATTTCATACGCACGTTGTGTCTCGATCATATTGACCATTTCTTCCACTACGTTGACGTTAGATGATTCCAGCATGCCTTGACGCAGCGTACCGGCTGCTTGCGTACCCGGGTTAAGTAACTGAGGCGCACCACTGGCGACCGTTTCTTTATAGAGATTGCCACCTAAGGGTGTGAGTCCTGGTGGGTTAATAAATCGTGCTGTTTGAATTTGACCTAACTGCTGAGCACCACCACCCGCAAATAATTCCACGCTAACGATGCCATCCTCACCAATCGTGATAGACGATGCATTGGCTGGAATAACAATCGCTGGTGCCAGCGGTTGACCGGTCGATGTCACCAACTGACCGGTACTAGAAAGTTTGAACGAACCATCACGCGAGTAGGCTGTCGTACCATCGGCTTGCGTAATCTGGAAAAAGCCTTCGCCATTGATTGCAATATCCAGAGCATTCTGGGTATTGATCATGTTGCCCTGAGCGTGAATCTTTTCAGTCGCAATAATCCGTGTACCGGTACCCTGCATCAGGCCTGTAGGCGCTTGCGTGGTGAGCGATGTTTGTCCACCTGCCTGACGTATGTTTTGATACAGCAGATCCTCAAACATTGCGCGATCGCGTTTGAAGCCTGTCGTATTAACGTTGGCTAAGTTATTCGAGATGACGTTCAGTCGGGTCTGCTGTGCATCCAGACCCGTTTTGGCTACCCACATTGAAGCGTCCATGTGTTCCTCTCTTAAGTATTCTTTATCCTGCTACTAATTTCTAAAATCAACGTGCCCTCAGCATGCTGGCACCCGCCTCGTCTAATGACTTAGCTTCTTTGATCGTACGAATCTGCGTCTCAAATGAACGCGAAAAATCAATTAACTTCACCATCGCCGTTACCGGATTTACATTACTGGCTTCCAAAGCACCTGGAACAATTTGCGGCTGCACAGGTCCACTAGCGAAATCACCATTCGGTGTGCGAAATTGAATATGCGGCGTATACAACGTGTCTTCCCTGCGCTGCAGCGTAATCTGGCTAGCATCGCGCGTCATCATCCGAGCAATCAAAACAGATGGGGTCTCTGGTGGCTGTTGTGGGTCACGTGCGAAAATATCGCCATCTTTAGTAATCGACAAATCCAAACCCGGTGGGATAGTGATCGGATTACCTTGATCTGATAGCACGACATTATTCGAACCGGTTTCCAAAACACCTTGGGCATTCAAACGTAGATCACCACGACGAGTAAATGCCAACTCGCCGTTTTTTGCTTGCACGCCCAGCACAGCTTTATCGACTAACGCTATGTCAAGTTTTTGACCCGTCACCATCAAGTGGCCCTGATCAAGATTGACCGCATTGTATTTTTCGATGAATGGCTGGATACGTGAATCCCAACCGTCGCCTTCCGCCTTGACGGCGATCATGGCATTTTCATAGCTCTTCTTAAAACCGACCGTCGATACGTTCGCCAATTCATTATTGAGCTGCTCGCGTAAAACGCGACGCTCATTAATGGAAGCCATCGAGGTAAAGGCAAAACGATCCATGTCGGTTTCTCTAGTGTGTCAATAAACAGTCAAATAAACGGTCAAATAAAGAGTCAAATAAACAAACAACTTAGCCTCGGATATTGATGATGGCTTGGGTCAATGTGTTATTCGTCTCAATCGCTTTCGCATTCGCCTGGAAGTTACGCTGCGCTGTAATCAATTCCACCAGCTCGTTCGTCAAATCCACGTTGGCACGCTCACGAGCACCAGCACGAATCGTGCCAAAGCCTGCAGCACCGGCCTCACCGTATTTCGCATCACCGGATTTAGAGGTAGCGTAAAAACTGGCATCACCAATTTGGCGTAAACCCGTAGCTGCTGCAAAGTTTGCTAAGATAATTTTGGCTAATGACTTGGTTGTGCCATTCGAGTAACTGGCATTCACAAGACCATTGTCAGAAATATCTACACCAATCAGATCGCCTTCAGGGCGTCCATTTTGATCTTGCTTCTTGATAGAAAACGGTGATGAATATTGAGTCGACACACCATAATCGATCGAGAATTTCAGCGTTGCACCGGATGTACCGATGGTCGTACTTTTGAAATCAATCGCTTCATTTGGAGATATCAAGTCACCCCTGTTATTAAACGAGAGTTCACCATTGTCATAAAATACGGGCGACCACAGATCACGTGTTTCATCTTCAGAGAAATCGCCCGGATCAGTCGTTTCTTGTCCATCGCGACTGACATACAGTGGAAAGCCATCCTCATTTTTCGCTTGCTTAGGCTCTTGCCAAACATTGGTTTTGCCGCGAACACTTTCGAGACCATCCAAGCCCCAAATACTGTTCCCGCTAACTTTAAGGAAGGAGTTATTCCCTGTGGTACCAGTAGAAATTTTAAAATGCTTGGTGCCGTTATCGGCGGACATCACTTCGACTTTCACTCCATTGACAGTTCGGCCAAAGTTATCCGCCAGCGCATTGATACGATTTTCTAATTCCTGACGGAAGCCTTCAATCGTGTAATCAGCTTTAGGCGGCATTTCAATCAAGCCTGTGACGTTATCGACGGTCACCACAAATTGATTATTGGTGGCATCGACTCGAAACTTATTTTCCAAATTTAGACCAATCGTGCCACCCGTTAGTACTGCAGGCTCAGATGTCACACCGCGAAATGGAATAGCTGACGTCGCAATTTCATCATTCACGAAACCAAAAAGATTGTAGGCATTCGCCGAGGCACTCGCGATTTCGATGCTGGAAGTATCACCGGTGCTACCCGATGAAATCGTAAAGCGACGAGTGGCTTCATCAAACGACACCACGGTGCCATAGCGCTGCTCGACGGTTGGGTTAATCAAATTACCGTTTGGAATAATTTTGGCACCGAAACCACCTGTTGATGAATTGACGAGTGTTTCTGTCGACGTCAACCCCATCAACCCTTTAATGGCGAGATTTGGGGCGCTGGCATAAATTTCTAAATTGGTTGCGCTGCCATTTTTAAAGGTAAAGGTTTGCAGCTGGGCGTTATAACTAACGCCCAGGTCTGCAAATCGATCACTATTAGGCGCGCCGCTACTACCATTCGCTGCAACAATCGTTTGTATCGCTGTCAAAGCATCTTCGCGAGTGACTTTACTTAGATCGGTAAAATAAAAAATCCCATCAGTACCCAAACCCTCTGCACTGCCTGCAGGTGCCGGCACTGCGGCAGGGTCAAGCGCTGGATCAACCTGACCAAATTGAATCGTTAATTCAGCACCCGGATCAGCTTCAATCGATGGGTTGATGAGTTTTAATTTCATCAGGGTTCCGGTATTTTGCGATTTAGTTAAATCCAAACCAACCAGATCACCTTGGGTAAAATCAAACAACCGCTCATCGCCATATGATTTATTAATTTGATTCGTAATTTCCCTAGCGATATCAACACCGGTGAAATTTTTTGTAACCGCTTCATCATTTAAGTAGGACAAATCGATCATTTTTGGAGCATTGGCGCCATCAATATTTAACTCAAACGCAATGGAATCGGCTGAATATTTCTGTAAAACGGTTGGTACTAATGGATCAGCAGACGTCGGTGCGCTAACGATTAATGCACTGTAGGCTGGATCGGCCGCTACCGCGGTGTTGAATACAGCCTCATCCGCTTTGGAAAAGGTAATCGACACGGTACCATCACCGTTGTCTGTCACGCTTCGTCCTGGGTAGCCGCCAATCGCTTTAAATGCGTCGTCAGCTGCGATCGA
>CAINAY010000446.1 GCA_903846425.1 uncultured Noviherbaspirillum sp. | reverse complement strand
CTTGAGCAGTCCACCTTCACCGCGTACGGCTTCGGTAATTAAGAAGGACTTAGCGTAAGGGTGATACAGGCAAGTCGGATGAAATTGTATGAACTCCATATTCGCAACGCGACAACCAGCGCGCCAAGCCATGGCAATGCCATCCCCAGTCGCTGTGTCGGGGTTGGTGGTGTACAGATAGACTTTGCCAGCGCCGCCAGTGGCGAGTACGGTTTGATCAGCAGCGATCGTTTGGACCTGACCGGTGGTGACGTCTTGCACGTACAGGCCCATACAGTGCGGAGTGCCATTGTCTACACCCACCTTATCCGAGGTGATCAGATCAATCGCGTAGTGATTTTCTAGTAGGGTGATATTCGGATGACGACGCACTTGTTCTTCCAGCGTTACTTGTACAGCGTGGCCGGTGGCGTCGGCTGAGTGAATGATGCGACGTTGGCTGTGCCCGCCCTCGCGAGTAAGATGAAAACCCATCTCGGCATCATCATCACGAGTAAACGGTACGCCTTGCTCAATCAACCACTCAATCGCTGCTCGACCTTGCTCTACGATGGCGCGGGTGGCTCCCTCATCACATAGACCAGCACCGGCGATCAGCGTGTCATTCACGTGCTGATCATAGCTATCCGCTGAATCGAGTACGGCGGCTATGCCCCCTTGAGCCCAATCACTGGCGCCGTCACGTAGCGCACGTTTGGAAATGACAACGACTTTGCGGTGGTCGGCGAGGTGGAGGGCAACGGACAGGCCAGCCAGGCCGCTACCCACAATGGCAACATCGAAATTCATGAATAAGACCGGTGAATAGGTACGAGAAGGGTAGAACTATAGGCTATTTGGTATGAGTAGGTATACGCTGCTCAGTTTTGAGGATGAGCATGAAAGCTTGTCATCGTGCCATTTGAATGGCTAGTGTTCGATCTATATCAAATTCCCGAGCGACTTGGAAGGAGTGTGATAATTTTTTCAAGTATAATCGCGACCACGTTGAGATTCGAGTAGCAGTGGTGCAGGGCTTTCTGTAATTCCTTACTTGGTTGAGACGCTTTTCTGGCGGTATTCCCGCCGTAACCGAACTAAGATAGGAAGTAAGATGGCAACAGGTACTGTGAAGTGGTTCAACGATGCAAAGGGATTTGGCTTCATTACTCCCGATGAAGGTGGCGAAGATCTGTTCGCACACTTTTCCGCAATTCAGTCGCAAGGCTTTAAATCATTGGCGGAAAACCAGCGTGTCAAGTTCGACGTAACGTCCGGACCTAAAGGCAAGCAAGCTTCGAACATCCAAGTAGTATAAGTAAGTCTAGCCCCGGTAACCCCGGGGCTTTTACTTTGAGTTGTAGATTTTTGATAGTCAAACGTCTCGCAGTCTAGTCGTCCTTAATTCTGTCTTGATTAGTTTAGTTTTTCCTTCCAGTCTTACTTTCATTTCTTCCAATAGTTCTCTTCCGCGAATGCGCGCCTGAGAAAATCTACGAACACTCGTATTCGCAGCGGCAAATGCTGGCGCTGAGCGAAGACGGCATAAATATCATTCCCCGGAGCAGAGAATTGGTCGAGTACCGTCTCCAGCGCGCCCGATTGAATTTCTTTACCCACTTCCCACATCGAGCGCCAGGCTAAGCCTTTGCCACTGAGCGCCCAGTCGTGCAGCACGGTGCCGTCATTGCACACCATGTTGCCGCCAACTTTGAGTGTGACGCTCTTACCCGCTTGCCTAAATGTCCAGCCGCGTTGGCTGCCCGCACTGGAAATCGCCAGGCAGTTATGGCGCGACAAATCATCTGTTGTAGTGGGCCGACCATGCTTACGAAAATACTCCGGCGATCCAACTACCACGCGTTGATTGTCGGCGAGCTTGATACCAATAAGACTTGAATCGGACAAGTCAGCAATACGAATGGCGATGTCGACGCCTTCGCCGATAAGGTCAACTACACGATCATTCAGATTCAAGGTGACGGTAACGTCTCGGTGCTCGGCTAGAAATGAGGGAATCAGTGGCGCTACAATCTGCCGACCAAACCCTGCGGGAGCCGATACGCTGAGGTGACCACTGGGGCGAGCGCTGCGCTCCGAGGCTTGTGCTTCGGCATTTTCCAAATCTTGCAATATGCGTTGGCAATTTTCCAGGAAAGCGATGCCCTCAGTCGTAAGGGCGATTTTGCGGGTGGTTCTTTGCAAGAGCTTGACGCCGAGCCTCGCCTCTAATGCGTCCAGCCGACGGCTGATCACTGCAGGCGCAATGCCTTCAGCTCGCGCTGTTGCCGACAAGCTGCCACGTGCGGCCACATCAACGAAGGTGGAAATTTGTTTGAATTGATCCATGATGACCGACCTGACATGACTCCATCAGGTTGCTATTTATGACTAAAACGCAATAATAGCGCTTTTGAGGTCGGTTATAAGCTCTTTGGGGCGTCTTAATGTGCTGGATTCATGGACTAACACCGTTCAGTCCATGAATGTAGGTAGTAATGCCCGCTAAAAGCATCTCTATTGCCAGAGCCGTCAGGATTAGCCCCATCAGGCGTTCAAAGGCGGTAATCACTGCAGGCCCAAGGGCTTGCAGCAGACGTTCGGCTGAAAGTAGCACCATCAACCAAACAGCCGCCACCATCATTAGCGCAATAACGTATAACCACATACTCATGCGGTGACTGGTCGAAAATAACAAGACGGTCACCAGTGCCGATGGGCCAGCCAGCGCCGGAATGGCTAGGGGTACGATAAGGGGTTCGCCGCCATGTTGTGGCGCTGGACCAAAAATTCCATCAGCGCTGGGGAAAACCATTTTTAATGCGATCAAGAAAAGAATCACGCCGCCACCGATACGCAAGGAAGTTGAAGTTAACTGTAGCGCTTCCAAAAAATAACGACCACCAAACATGAACATCAACAGCAAAAAAAAGGCGATCAGACATTCGCGAACCACCACTCTCGAGCGACGCTCTGGTTTAACGTGGGCTAATGTGCTGATAAACAAGGGAACATTACCAAATGGGTCAGTGACTAGCAGCAGCAAAACAAAGGTCTGAAAAAAATTTTCAGTCATGGGTCGTCCTAATCTTTGGCTCGTTAGCTGCGGGTAATTAGTGCGGGCAGATAGGGGCTGATTGCAGAAGTTTTATGAGTCTTTTCCTTAGATCGGCTAGCATTCGGTCTATTCACCTTAACGAATGAGGATGTAGTCATGTTTGACCAGCCATCGGGGCAATTCAATCGTCGCCATTTTTTGATTGGCGGTGCGGCACTTGCCGGGTCGTTGGTCGTGGGTTGGGCATTGCTGCCGCCTCGGCAGCGACTGGATACGTCAACTCTGCCCCCAATGCGCCGCGGGGATGTGAAGCTCAACGGCTGGGTCATGGTGGGTATGGACAATCGCGTGACCGTCGTGCTGGCCAAGAGTGAAATGGGGCAGGGCATTATGACGGCCTTGCCGACCTTGGTCGCTGAGGAAATGGATGTGCCCTTGACATCGATCAGATTGGTACAGGCACCGCTGGACAAAATCTATGGCGACACCACGATGTTGGCGGATGGTTTGCCATTTCATCCTGAGGATCAGAGCGCGATTCATAACTTAGGAAAGTGGTTATCGCGAAAGATCGAACGCGAGTTGGGAATTCAAGTCACCGGTGGTTCAACCAGCGTTAAGGATAGCTGGCTGCCAATGCGTGAAGCGGGTGCCTCAGCCCGAGCGCGCTTGATGCTGGCTGCGGCTAATCGCTGGGGTGTTCCCGTATCTGAGTGCAATACCAGCGATGGGCGAGTTACTCATTCGGGCGGATTAAAAGCTAGCTATGGCGAATTGGCTGCTGATGCGGCTGAGTTGGGCGATGTTTCATTTCAACTGAAAGAAGCCTCTGCCTTTAATCAAATCGGTAAATCGCTACCGCGACTCGATATTCCAGCAAAAATTGATGGCAGTGCTGACTTTGGTATGGATATCAAACCCAAGGGAATGGTGTATGCCGCGCTGCTGATGTGTCCGCATTTCGGCGGACGTTTGACTAGTGTAGATACGCGTGCGGCGAACGATATGCCGGGTGTATTAAAAGTAGTTAAGCTCAATCAAGAGCGCTCCGGTTCGCCGGATGCCGTGGCAGTGATTGCCGGCAGTCGCTGGACTGCACAAAGTGCGCTCGATCTATTAACACCTGTATGGCAAGCTGGTCCGCATTCACAACTGACGAATCAAGCAGTGATGCAACAGCTTCGTCAGAGTCTGAGCGATGAATCAGGATTTACGTATTACCGCGTCGGTGATGAGATTGATGATGATCAGCTGCCCAAAGCAATCAAGGCCGAATACAGCGCGCCGTATCTCGCGCACACGCCAATGGAGCCGATTAATTGCACCGCACAGTTTATTGATGATCGCTTAAAACTTTGGCTGCCGACACAGGCTCCATCGATAGTCGCGGCGACGGCCGCTCGGGTAGCTGATATCTCGGTTGAGCAAATCGATTTGACAGAAACTTTTTTAGGCGGTGGTTTTGGACGTCGGCTAGAAACCGACATGGTGGCGCAAGCAGTTGCGTTAGCGATGGAAATGCCTGGTCTCCCCGTGCAGCTGATGTGGCGACGCGAAGACGATATCGCCCATGATTTTTATCGGCCTGCCTGCGTTGCGCAAATGGTGGCTGTGTTGGATGAGAAGGGTAAGGTTAACGCTTGGCAAAGCAAATCCGCATCGGCGGCGCCGATTCAACAATTGCTGCAGCGTGCGTTTGATTTGTCGCCCTTTGGTCCTGATAAAACAGCGGCTGAGGGTTTATTTGATCACCACTACGAAATCGAAAATCAGCAGGTTGAACATGTGATCGTGGAGTCGCCTTTACCTGTCGGTCCATGGCGTTCGGTGGGGCATTCTCACCACGCGTTTTTCAAAGAAAGCTTTGTTGATGAGTTGGCGCATACCGCCAAAATCGATCCGGCAGAGTTTCGTCGTCGTATGCTGGTATCGCATCCACGGTATCTGGCTGTATTAAATGCAGCTGTTGAGCGCGCTGGTAAGCCTGAACAGTCACGCGCACATGGCCTAGCCTTGCATGCTTGCTTTGGCAGTATTGTGGCGCAGGTAGCCGAGGTCTCTATAGAGCATGGCAAACCACGCGTTCACAAAATCACTTGCGCGATTGATTGCGGTACGGTGATTAATCCTGAAATCGTTGAACAACAAATGGAGTCGGCGATTGCGTATGGTTTGTCCGCCGCGTTGTATGGCGAAGTTCAGGTGAGCGAAGGACAAATCGTGCAGAAAAATTTCAACGATATGCCCATGTTGCGTATCGATGAAATGCCGGAAGTCGAAGTGGTGATCATGCCGAGTACAGCTGCGCCGGAAGGCGTAGGAGAGCCAGGAACTCCACCCGTTGCACCAGCAGTCGCTAACGCACTCTTTAATTTAACGGGTAAGCGTTTGCGTAGCTTGCCTTTGAAGCTGAGCTGAGTAATTAAAATTTACAGCTCAGCCAGTTTGGTGAGTAAATTACATTCTTGCTGCCAGAGTGATCGTTCGGAAGTGCTGCTGGCTTCGCGTCGAAGATCATCGTCGCTGCGTTCGATTTGGGCTTCGAGTAATCGTCCGACCTGTCTAGGTTCGGGCATCATCGTGCCGTAAAAAGCGACGATGTCTTTGCGTTGTATGAGGATAGTGGGAAAGTTCTCTACATCCAGGTCACCGATCAGATCGGATTGATCTTCAATATCTATCCAAACAAACTGCTGCTCGGGATACTGCTCGGCCAGCGCATCAAAGCCTGCGCGATATTGTTTGCATACGTCGCACCAGCCAGCACACAAGCAGGCCACCACCCACTGACCTGAAGCGAGTGCAGCGGAGAGTTGAGGAAACGTGTCGGGAGTTAGAAACAGACTACTCATAGCTTTATTTTACCGTAGGGACGCAGCGTTTTAACTCGTTGCGGTGGTTAGCTTATCGTGTTGATATGACGAAGCTCCTGAATATGCGGAGCGCGCACGGTAAAATGGCGCCATGCCGACTGTTTACCCCACCCTGATTGCGATTGAAACATCCACTGATCTCGCCTCTGTTGCACTACTGCGAGCTAATCAGCTGAGTTTTCTTGAATCTCAAGGTTCACAGACCCACTCGCAGACGGTGCCGCGTTTATTGCAGGCTTTGCTTGAACAGGCAAAACTCGACTTGATTCACTGCGATGTGCTGGCGTTTGGCGCTGGCCCGGGTTCATTTACCGGTGTGCGCACCGCGTGTGGACTTGCACAAGGTGTCGCGTTTGGTGCCAATCTACCCACAGCGCCAGTAATTACCTTACTCGCGATGGCTGAACGGGCGCGACTCGCTGGCGCTGGCAACGACGTATTGGCCTTGCTAGATGCGCGCATGGGCGAAGTGTATTGGGCGCAGTATCGTTTTAATGAAGGCTGGCAAGAAGTCATAGCCCCACGTTTATCGCACGCGTCACAAGTTAGTCCAGAGGGCTCACCCACGCTATGTGGCAATGGCTTGATACATCATGGTGACGAACTCGTGCATTTGAATCACTCGCAATCACTGCCAGAGATCATGCCGCATGCAACAGAGATTGCGCGCTTGGGTGCCGACATGTTTTTAAAAGGGCTAACCGTTCACGCGCGTGACGCACAGCCTGTGTATCTGAGAAATAAGGTCGCATTGACGACGCTTGAGCGTCAGTCTGGAGTTCGTGTATGAGTCACGTTCCAGAGAGTGAGACTTTTTCAGCAACCTCGTTGTTGATGGCGACTATGCGCGCACAAGACGTAGAAGAGGTGGTGGCGATTGAAAATCAAGCCTATCCGTTTCCCTGGACCCGTGGTAATTTTTTAGACTCATTGCATAGTCGTTACGATGCATGGATAGTGCGAGAATCAGAAGGTCAGATAGCGGGTTATTTTTTGGCGATGCCGGTAGTAGATGAAATGCATTTGTTAAACATTACTGTGCGCCCGACACAGCAACGAAAAAAACTGGGTCGACGTCTGCTGGATAAAGTCATCGCATTGACGCGCGCAGTGAACATGCAATCAATACTGCTGGAAGTTCGTCCGTCGAATCCCCATGCACTGGCGTTTTATCGGCATGTCGGGTTTGAGCAAATTGGTATTCGTAAAAATTACTACCCTTCGTATGGCGCTAGTCGCGAGGATGCCATCGTTATGCGTTTGATGCTCACCGATCACGGCCATGAATCCTGAAAAATTAGTACGATTAGAACGCATGGGCTTAGGGCCTGTATGGCAGTTACGTTCACACGCTGATGAGTCTGTTGCGATGGCAGTGACCGACGCTACTGCTCACGTTGCTACTGAATTTGCAACTGAACTTTCCACGGACCTTGCCGCACTTGATTGGGATGATTTAGAAGCGACGATACGCGACTGTGCGCGGTGTGGTTTATGTCGTGGTCGTACTCATGCGGTTCCTGGTGTCGGCGACCGGAAAGCGAGTTGGTTGTTTGTAGGCGAGGGACCGGGTCGCAGCGAAGACCTTGAAGGTGAGCCTTTTGTTGGGCCTGCAGGTAAGCTGCTCGATAACATGCTCAAAGCGATGCAACTGGCGCGCGGCGTTGATACTTACATTGCGAACATCGTTAAATGTCGTCCAGTTGATGCTGATGGTAGTGACCGTCCACCAGTGCAAAATGAAGTGGCTGCATGTCGGCCTTTTTTAGAGCGGCAAATTGATTTAATTAAACCGACAGTGATAGTCGTGCTGGGAAAAACTGCGGCGACCTCGCTCTTGGGCTTGAATGAAGAAACCAGCTTGGCATCGTTGCGCGGTGAGCCGCATTCGTATCAGGGTATCCCAGTGGTGGTGACCTACCACCCCGCTTACTTGCTACTCAAACCCGAAGATAAAGCGAAAAGCTGGCGCGATCTCTGCCTAGCTCAGAGTCTGCATGATGAACGCTGAAATGCGTTCGTTTCAACTTGCCTTCCATGAGCGCTGGCACCACCTAAAAAATCCACACGTTCGTGCATTGGCTTGGTTGCTGTATGCCCCGAATCTACTCGATAGCAAAGCGCCTCAATGGCAAGGAAAAATTGCGTCCTTAGAAAATTCTGTTGACGATCATGTCAATGATTGGTTGGTTGATCTTGAGCGCGAACCGAATGAGTTGCAGGCAATTTTAGATATCAATCGATTCACGCGATTAGGTCGTTACGCTGAAAAATTACTTGCGGTGTACTTCGCGCAGGTCAATCGACTTCATGTACATGGATTGCAGGTGCGCGCTGGCAAAGATGAAACGGTGGGTGAGTTTGATTTTATTTTGCGTGAACAAGAAGGGTTGGTGCACTGGGAATTTGCGACCAAGTTTTATTTGCTTTGTTCACGTAACGCTGCCTATGCGCAAATTCAGCAGGCCGATTATTTTGTCGGGCCCAATTTGGCTGATACGCTGGGGGCTAAGATGAAAAAAATTTTTGGGCGACAGTTATTGCTGGGTACTCATCCCGCTGCACAAGCGCTGTTGAGTGAGCCTTTAGTTGCTGCGCAGGCGCTGGTCAAGGGTTGGTTGTTTTATCGAAAGGAAGAGCCTATCGATACCGTAGCAATGGGTATCTCGCCATCGCATTGCCATGGTTGGTGGTGCACGTTGGCAGAGTTTGACGAACATGTGGGTGAAGATTGTGCCGTCCTGCCGCGCCTTGCGTGGCTGGCACCAGCGCGATTACCGCTTGAAGAAGGAATGCAGCGTGCGAATTTGCGCGACTGGCTAACGCAACACTTTCATGACGACCCTATGCCAGTCATGGTAGCCACGTTTAAAAAACAAGGCGATGAATTATTGGAAATGGATCGTGGTTTTGTTGTGCCGAATGACTGGAAAGAGCGCGCTAATGAACGCGTGAGAGGAATAGCGGCGCCTAGCCGCTGATAGCATAAGAGTATTTTAGCTATCGACGTGTTTTTTCTCGCCGATTAAATGCAAGGAATCGTATTCACGTTGATTGGCTGCGTGTCGACGCATGACCATCCACATAATGCCGGCCACAAACAAGCCAAATAAAACGATCACTGTATTGACACTGAAATCAAGTTTAATTAGTAGGGCATATAAAGCTAGCATCATCAGAATGGATGCATTCTCACTGAAGTTTTGCACCGCAATCGAATGGCCCGCGCTCATGATGACGTGACCACGATGCTGTAAAAGAGCATTCATAGGTACGACGAAAAAGCCGGAGAGTGCGCCGACTAAAACCAACAAGGGGTAGGCTAACTCCACGCTATGTGCCAAGGTCATGAAGGTAACGATGATGCCCATCGCAAAACCTAAGGGCATGACCGTTAGCGATTTTTTCAGGGGTATGAGGCGCGCGGCGGCCATCGCACCAAAGGCGACGCCAAATGCCACCACGCCTTGAAGAATGGCAGCCTTGGCCAGCGGCATGTTGAGCGCTTGCTCGGCCCATTTCAAAACGATAAATTGCAACGTCGCACCGGCACCCCAAAAAAGTGAGGTCACGGCCAAAGAAATTTGCCCGAGCCTATCTTTCCAAAGGCTGATGAAGCAATGGGAAAAATCGACGATCAACTTAAAAGGATTGCGCTCTTGCGCCGCGTAACGTGCACCGGTATCCGGAATTTTTAGATTGAATGCTGCGGCCAGCAGATAAGAACACATCACTACGCCCAAGCCGACTTCTAGGGAGATACTCAGTTCAAGATCATTCACCGGTAGCATAGCGGTGATGGAGGCGGCAAATTGTTCGCTGACGAGTGTGCCACCCAATACCGTGCCAAAGATAATTGACAGCACGGTCAAGCCTTCTATCCAACCGTTGGCAGCGACTAATTTTTCAGCGGGCAGAAGTTCAGTAAGGATGCCGTACTTTGCCGGTGAATAGGCGGCTGCGCCAAAACCAACCACGGCATACGCTAGCAGTGGATGAACGTTAAAGAACATCATCATGCAGCCAACGACTTTAACTAAATTGGTGATGAACATCACCCGGCCTTTAGGCAACTCATCGGCAAATGCACCAACAAATGGCGCTAGCAGTACATAGGAAGCGACAAAAAAAAGCTTGAGCATGGGCGTCATCCAAGCAGGGGATTGACTCGACGCCAGCATTGAAATGGCTAGGATAAGCAGCGCGTTATCGGCAAGCGACGAAAAAAACTGCGCTGCCATGATGGTGTAGAAACCGCGATTCATTCAGAAAAATTCAGCCAGAGTATGACGACAGGCGGTCTTTGCGGTGCTGTCAGTTGAACGAAACTTTGTGCGAACATCTAACACACCATCGATTGCATTCCTTGGTTGTTGGAGTACGGTTGCTAGTCCGTAGAGCTCGGTATCAGTCGGCTTACATCCACCGTAGACCCACTACTTTATACCATGAAATCTGCGCTTTAAGCCGAGTAAGCCGCTTTGCTAGCCAGGTGTCCGGTAAAATGCAGGGCTACACGTTGACCACTTTTCCCTGAATCTCGATGCCCCGACCAATTGTCGCTACCACTAACGTCACGGCCATGCAATCTAACTTGGCTATTGCTCGCTCAACGATACCGGGCGCCAAAATTTGGGCGGTGGTTAAGGCCGATGCCTATGGCCATGGGCTAGAGAATGGACTACGCGGTTTTGCTGCGGCTGATGGGCTCTCATTGATTGAATATGATCGTGCCGTGCGGCTGCGTGATTTGGGCTGGACTAAGCCCATCATGATGATGCAGGGGATGTTTGATTCGGCTGATCTCGACCTGATTAGCCAGTATGAACTTCAGCCTGTGGTGCATAACGTTGAGCAGTTGGATATGTTGTCTAAGGCGCGTCTCAACTCCCCCATTCATGTGCATTTAAAAATCAATACGGGCATGAATCGATTAGGATTTTTACCCGAGCAAACACGTGAAGCGTATGCGCGCCTACAGGCAGTGCCAGCGATAGGAAAAATATCCCTAATTACGCATTTTGCCAATGCCGATAAGCAGTCCGTGTCGCCCGACGTTGCGACACAAGTCGCTGCATTTCAACAAGCCACTTTGGATATTCAAGCCGAAATCAGTTTATCGAATTCACCCGCGATTTTGATTCATCCTGAAATCAAGGGTGATTGGATCAGGCCGGGTGTGATGCTGTATGGTGGTTCGCCGGGTGGCGTTGATGCTGCATCGTTTGGTCTCAAAGCCGCCATGACGTTGAGCAGTCGAGTCATCGCAGTGCAGTCTATTCGTGCGGGAGATTCGGTCGGGTATGGCAGCTTGTTTCGAGCTGAACGCGATATGCGCATTGGCATCGTCGCCTGTGGTTATGCCGATGGATATCCGCGCCATGCCAGCACCGGTGCGCCAGTGTTGGTGGATGGCATTCGTACCCAGCTATTGGGGCGAGTCTCGATGGATATGTTGAACGTTGATCTGTCATCTGTGCCGAATGCTCATGTGGGCAGTGACGTGACTTTGTGGGGTGATGATTTACCTATCGATGAAGTCGCAGCGGCTGCAGGAACTATTGGTTATGAGCTCATGTGCGCCATTACGCCACGCGTGCAACGACAAGTACGACTATAAAGAGCGCTATGGCAAAGTCAAAAACGCATTACAGCTGCACCGAATGTGGTGGCGTCAGTAACAAGTGGGTGGGCCAATGTCCCGCCTGTGAGCGCTGGAATACCTTGGTTGAATCCGTCGTTGAAACTTCCGGCAATCGTTTTTCTTCCGCTCAGGGTTTAGTCAAAGGTGCCCCTGTCATGCGTTTGGCGGATATCGAGGCGATCGATGTACCGCGCTTTGGTACAGGGATTGATGAGTTCGATCGCGTGCTAGGTGGTGGCTTAGTTGCTGGTGGAGTGGTTTTGATTGGTGGTGACCCAGGGATCGGTAAATCCACTTTACTGTTGCAGGCCTTGGCGAATATTTCGAAATTTAAACGTGCTTTGTATGTGAGCGGTGAAGAGTCGGGTGCTCAAGTGGCTTTGCGTGCGCGCAGGCTGGTGATTGATGCTGAAAATCTTCAATTACAGGCAGAGATACAGCTGGAAAAAATTCTATCCACACTGGCTGAAGAAAAGCCCGATGTTGCTGTCATTGACTCAATACAGACAGTCTACTCAGATGCTCTCAGTTCAGCTCCGGGATCGGTGGCGCAAGTGCGGGAATGTGCGGCGCAACTCACGCGTGTAGCGAAACAATCGGGAATCACTATCATTTTGGTGGGTCATGTCACTAAAGAAGGTACCTTGGCCGGGCCGCGTGTGCTTGAACATATCGTTGACACCGTACTTTACTTTGAAGGTGATACGCATTCTAGTTTTCGTTTAGTGCGCGCGTTTAAAAATCGTTTTGGCGCCGTCAATGAACTCGGTGTGTTTGCAATGACTGATAAAGGTCTGAAAGGAGTATCAAATCCTTCCGCCTTATTTTTGTCTCAGCATGACACTCAAGTGCCG
Organism: uncultured Noviherbaspirillum sp.; assembly: GCA_903846425.1. Lineage (GTDB taxonomy): Bacteria > Pseudomonadota > Gammaproteobacteria > Burkholderiales > Burkholderiaceae_D > Pernthalerella > Pernthalerella communis. The sequence goes on along the minus strand of CAINAY010000446.1, from coordinate 797 downwards.
GGTTCATGCGTGATGGTAACGCAAGAGGGAACACGCCCTTTGCTAGTCGAGATACAAGCCTTGGTCGATGCATCGCATGTGCCGAATGCGCGTCGTTTGACCGTAGGCTTAGAGCAAAATCGTTTAGCGATGTTGCTAGCGGTTTTACACAAACATGCGGGAGTCGCAGCGTTTGATCAGGATGTATTTATTAATGCCGTGGGCGGTGTAAAAATTACCGAGCCTGCAGCCGATCTTCCAGTGCTGTTGGCGATTCAATCATCGATGCGCAATAAACCACTACCGCGCGGCTTAGTCGCTTTTGGTGAAGTAGGTTTGGCAGGTGAAATACGGCCAGCGCCGCGCGGGCAAGAGCGTCTGCGTGAAGCAGCAAAATTAGGTTTTTCGATTGCCTTGGTACCGAAAGCTAATTTGCCCAAGCAGAAAATTGAAGGGCTTCAAGTCATCGGTGTTGAACGTATCGATCAGGCGATGAATCAAGTTCGAGAGATGCAGTAAATTTTATGCATCAGATTTGCTGATAGTGGTTTACTTCAGCGCCAGTGACGCTGCCTGCAGCCCGCTGCGCACCGCGCCTTCAATCGTGGCCGGATAATCCCCCGCGGTGTAGTCGCCGGCCAGCCACAGATGATTAAGTGCGGTTTCATTCGGCGGTCGACGCAGATTCGGTTCACATGCAAACGTGGCGCGTTTTTCAGTGATCACCCAAGACCACTCCGGGGTGGCTAACTCTTTGCGTTGAAACACATCAGCTAGTTGTTGCGCGACAGCTTGCGCTAGTGCAGCTTGACCGAGTG
>CAINAY010000445.1 GCA_903846425.1 uncultured Noviherbaspirillum sp. | reverse complement strand
TTGGTGGCTATAACTTCTTCAATCACGGTCTCTACTGAACTCGTGTTGAAGTAATTCGTTTGCGGGTCGTAATCGGTGGGCGTGCCGATGATGACGAAATTCGCATTAGCGAACGCATCGCTTTTGTCAGTGGTGGCACGCAGCTTGAGTGGCTTTGTTTTGAGATAGTGCTCAATATCGGTATCTTTGATAGGAGAGATCTTACGATTCAGATCATCGACCTTGCTAGTGCTGATGTCGTAGGCAACCACCTCGTTATGCTGAGCCAGCAAAACGGCCATTGATAAACCCACATAACCACAACCAGCAATTGCTATTTTCAAAATTTTCTCCAAAAAAAATCGGGCCAGCCATACAGCACCCTGCGAACAAGTATGACTGTGTAGCGCGTATTTTACCGGCTAGCATCGAGTCTTATGTCATGTCGTTTTTAGTGAATAGAACATGGCATCGCTATTGCTGGCTCGCATAAGTAGTTTCAATCAGGCGAATAATGCTATGGTGACGGCGATTTTATGAGTGAGTGTTGTTAGAGACTTCTTTTGAATTGAAAAATAATGAAACGATTTCTGGATGTAGTGCTTAGCTTGTGGGCCTTGGTTTTGCTCGCACCATTTTGTGTTCTGATAATTCTGATATTGAGAATTGAATCAGCAGCGCCAGTGCTAACGCGTTCACATCGAGTGGGTAAACATGGACGCATGGTGAAAGTGTGGGAGTTTCGAACCGCCTTGTCTGAACCGGACGCGATGGAAACCGTAGGTGGATGCCATGGAGAAGAGGTAACTCGAGTAGGTGCTATTTTGCGTCGATCGGGAATCTCACGTTGGCCATTACTGTTAAATGTGATTCGAGGTGATTTTTCTTTGGTGGGGCCGCGCGTGGAATTGCCGCGCTATGTAGGCTGTTATCCGACCGACGTTCGTAAAATAGTGCTGTCCATCAGGCCGGGTTTATTTGATTTGTCTACGGTGAGTTTTCGGCAAGAGGCTCAGTTATTAGCCGGTTTAACCGGTGATGAATTAGAAGAAGCTTACGTTGAGAAAGTTTTACCCGTACGTTTGGAGTACGCCCAGAGTTATGTGAATCAGCGGGGTATTTGGCTCGATTTACGGATACTCGCGCATTCGTTGTTGCGACCTTTTTTAGCTTAATCGGATCATAAATTAGCGCGTCAAAAGCGCACCAAAATAAGCGCAGCAGAATAAACACATAAAAAAATGCCATCTCGTGTGAGATGGCATTTTAGTTTGCGTGGTGCAGGAGATTAAGGCTATGCGTCGCTAGTCTTATGCTGGGGCTGAAAATACCGTTTTAGGCTTGAATACGGAATTGCATTTTGTCTCGGCCGGCCATCCATTTAGGAGGTTTGCCGCGACCGCTCCACGTTTCGCCGGTATCGTTATTTCTGTATTTCGGAGCCACAGGCTTACGCAAGGACTTCATTGTGCGTTTGCGCATGCCGAGTCCGAGGTCTTCGGCCGAGATACTAAATTCCCGCATTTTTGCCTGGATATCCGCTATCGCATTAGTTAGCTCATTCTTGCGCGCTAGTTCGGCTTCTTTTTGAAGTTTTTCAATCTGGCCTTGAAGTTCCTTATAAGTGCTCATGATTTTCTCCATCGAATAATTTCCTTGTTTAAGTACTCGGGGGCAGATGCGCCACTGCCTAGCTGGGGAGTATAAAACAAAGATTATCAAATTAGAATCAATAATTACTTATTTTTTAACTTTTTAAAAAGGGTGGCCTTTTTCTTTGGTTTTCTTATAGTCGCGGGATTGAAATTTTTTCTGAGGGAAATACTGTGTTCGCATCTCGAACAATTTATCGATTATTGGCAATGCTAAATATCGAAATAAGCTCAGATTAGATTAATTATCCTGACTATCTTTACGCTTTCTTACTCGAGAGTATTTTCCAATTGGCGGTGTAATTTGGCACTTAGAACTTACGGCAAGATAATGAAGTTGCGACAGGGTCTGGAATGGGCGAGTTTATTCAACAGCCTTCCTAGGATTTGCCTCAGTGTGTAATTCCAGCATGGCCTGTTCAAATCGGCCATCGCATAGCAGGGGAATGACAGCCAGACTTTTTTCCAGCGCAGCGTCAATTAAGGCCTGCTCTTCGGCACGCGGTCTATGTAAAACAAAATCCACCACCGGCTGTTGCAGTCCTAATGTTCGGGGATGTCCTATACCTAGCCGCAGGCGCCAATAGTCGCGTGTACCTAAAGCCTTATCAATATCTTTTAATCCATTATGCCCACCCGAAGATCCGCCTTTTTTGAGCTTGGCGACACCAGGATTCAGATCGAGTTCGTCATGAACTACCAAAATCGATTCGGGGGTAATTTTGTAGAAGTTAGCCAGGGCAGCGACGGATTGGCCCGAGCGATTCATAAACGTCTGAGGCTCGAGTAACCACACGTCATGGTTTGCAAGCGAGGTTTTGCAGGCTAAGGCCGCAAAGCGTGTTTCGCGACGCAGCTGGCCACGAGCGAGTTGGTCGACCAGCCAAAATCCCGCGTTATGGCGCGTTTGCTCGTATTCATTACCAGGATTACCCAAGCCGACAATAAGACGTATAGACATCGAGTGATTCGCGTAGCAGTTAGTAAAAGTTGAGTGTGATTATTACCTAAGCGCGGATGATCCAGCGAAATAAGCGGCAATCGAAAAAAAAGCCCGTCGCAAGGACGGGCTTAGTAAAACTAGTAATGCATTATTTCTTGACTTCTTCCGCTGACGCAGCAGCAGCAGTGTCATCACCTTTAGCTCCGCGAGGGATAGCTGCGGTGGCGATCGTTGGATTTTCTTTAGCGTGAGTAGCAACCACACCAGGAGGTAATTTAAGATCAGACACGTGCAAGGAACCACCGGCTTGCATAGTTGAGAGATCGACTTCGATAAATTCAGGCAGATCTTTTGGCAGGCAGCTGATATCGAGTTCATTCAGCACGTGGCTGATAACGCCACCCGACAATTTCACAACCGGTGCAATCTCAGCGTTAGTGAAGTGCAGTGGCACTTTCATGTGAATCTTTTGATTCGCATCGACGCGCTGAAAATCGATATGTAAAACCAGTGGCTTATAAGCATGCATCTGGAAATCACGTAGCAGTACTTTTTCAGCTTTGCCTTCAATTTCCATGTCAAGAATGGATGAGTGAAACGCCTCTTTTTTGAGCGCGTGAAACAATGCATTATGATCAAGCGCGATATTCAACGGAGCAGCCGTGCCGCCGTAAACGATACCAGGTGTCTGACCAGCAGTACGCAGGCGGCGGCTCGCTCCGGACCCCTGCTCTTTGCGTGGGAATGCAACAACTTTCATGAGAACTCCTAAATTGGGCTATCGCCCTTCGTTAAAATCCCCCGCGACCAGGGGATCTGAAAAGAGATCCTGCAAAAGCAGGGCCTCAAAAACTGTTTAATCTTGACCGCTGGCTTCGTCTTCAGCAAACAGCGACATCACAGAATCGCCTTTGCTGATTCGACGTATGGTTTCAGCTAACAAAGAAGCACACGACAGTTGCCGTATCTTCGACAGCGCTTTAGCTTCTTTGCTGAGTGGAATGGTGTCAGTGACGACCAATTCATCTAAAGGCGATTTAGCAATACGTTCCACTGCTGAACCGGATAGAACAGGGTGAGTACAGTAGGCGATGACTTTTTTTGCGCCGCGCGACTTAAGCACTTCGGCGGCCTTAGTCAACGTGCCTGCGGTATCAACCATGTCATCCATAATCACGCAGTTACGGCCTTCCACTTCGCCAATCACATTCATCACTTCCGATACATTCGCTTTAGGCCGACGTTTATCGATAATCGCGAGATCGCAATTCAGACGTTTCGCCAAAGCCCTAGCGCGTACCACGCCACCCACATCGGGTGACACCACCAGTAAATCTTCGTAATGCTTATTCACCAAATCCGTTAAGAGAATCGGTGAGGCATAAATATTATCGACAGGAATATCAAAGAAGCCTTGAATTTGATCCGCATGCAGATCCATGATCAGTACGCGTTCAACACCAGCCTCTTGCAACATGTTTGCGACCACTTTTGCTGAAATCGCAACGCGCGCTGAGCGCGGACGTCGGTCTTGTCGCGAATAACCAAAGTAAGGCAGCACCGCGGTAATGCGTCCGGCAGAAGCGCGCTTAAGCGCATCAACCATCAACATCACTTCCATCAAGTGATCGTTGGTAGGTGCAGATGTTGACTGCAAAACAAAAACATCCTTACCACGGACGTTTTCATTCACCTCCACCATGATTTCACCGTCCGAGAAGCTCGATACGACAGCTTTCCCAAGCGGGATGCCAAGCTGTGCAGCAACACCTTCAGCGAGTGCCGGATTAGCGTTCCCGGTAAAAACCATCAGGTTCTCGTGAACCATGGATTTCCTGACCACAGAGTGTTAAAAGTTTGAAAAGCCGCCAAGTCGGGTGATATACCCACAATGGCGGCTTCATCAGTGAATCGACATTTTTTATCGCCGCATTCCAGAGACTCGCGGAATGCACACAATCAAATGGCAGGGGAACAAGGATTCGAACCTTGGAATGCTGGAATCAAAATCCAGTGCCTTAACCAGCTTGGCGATTCCCCTACACAACCGTTTGTCCGGCGGCGCGCCGCTCAGACGAATTCGATGTTTACGACTGCAGTTTCAGCGGATGGTCACTGAGTGATCTGACCGTCCATCCTCGCCATTGGGCAGGTAGCTGCTTGAGTATGACCTCAGCGTCAGACTCAGACTCGAAGCGCGCGAATACGCAGGCGCCCGACCCAGTCAAACGTGCTTCACCATGCTGCGACAGCCACTTGTGGGCTTCTGCTACGGCTGGGAAGGCGTTAACCACT
>CAINAY010000444.1 GCA_903846425.1 uncultured Noviherbaspirillum sp. | reverse complement strand
GTGATGGAAGTCGCGTACACCAAGCCAGCAGATCTTGAGAGTATTCGAGCGACGGTGACCGGCTTAGGCTTTGCAGACAATCAGGTGCAAAGCTTCGGCACAGCTCAAGATGTGTTGATTCGTTTACCTGTGCAAAAAGGTGTCAACACCGCGCAAATCAGTACTCAGGTAATCGATGCGTTAAAGGCCAACGACGCATCGATTATTTTGAAGCGAGTGGAATTTGTTGGCCCGCAGGTCGGTCAGGAATTAGCTCATGATGGATTGACTGCGCTGATTTTTGTGATCGTCGGCATCATGATTTATCTGGCCTTCCGATTCGAATGGAAATTTGCCGTCGCCGCCATCATCGCGAACTTGCATGACGTGATCATCATCTTGGGATTTTTTGCTTATTTCCAGTGGGAGTTTTCGCTCACGGTATTGGCAGCAGTGTTGGCGGTGCTTGGCTATTCGGTGAATGAATCCGTGGTGGTATTTGATCGAGTAAGGGAAACTTTCCGTGATCGCCGCTACGGTAAACTAACAACGCCAGATGTCCTTAATCACGCCATCACCAGCACGATTTCACGCACAGTGATTACCCACGGCTGTACTCAACTGATGGTATTGTCGATGTTATTGTTCGGTGGACCAACGCTGCATTTCTTTGCGGTGGCTCTGACGATTGGTATTTTGTTCGGTATTTATTCGTCAGTGTTCGTTGCGGCGGCCGTGGCGATGTGGTTAGGCGTAAAGCGTGAAGATTTGCTCAAGCCGATTAAACCCAAAGATGAAACTGATGGCGCGGTTGTGTGAGATAAGTAGCGCTAAGTAAAAAAGCCGGCATCGAAGCCGGCTTTTTTTATGGTGAGATAGTTACTTAAACATCACGCGCTAATTGTGCAGCCAGACCAATGTAGCTGGCGGGTGTCATGTCTAGCAATCGCTTTTTTTCTTCAGTTGGAATGGTCAGCCCTTGAATAAACTCGCGCAACGCTTCTTTGGTGATGCCTTTGCCGCGTGTGAGTTCTTTTAGTTGCTCGTAGGGGTTTTCAATGCCATAGCGACGCATGACGGTTTGTATCGGTTCAGCGAGTACTTCCCAGCTTTCATTTAAATCAGCCGCTAAACGTTCAGGATTTACTTCAAGTTTATTCAACCCGCGCAAACAACTATCGTAAGCCAATACGCTGTAACCAAAACCCACACCGATATTTCTCAGTACGGTGGAATCGGTCAAGTCGCGCTGCCAGCGTGATAGGGGAAGTTTTTCAGACATATGTTTAAGCACGGCATTTGCCATGCCCAAATTACCTTCAGAATTTTCAAAGTCAATCGGGTTTACTTTGTGCGGCATGGTCGATGAACCGATTTCACCGGCTTTAGTTCGTTGCTTAAAATAGCCGATAGAAATGTAGCCCCAGATATCGCGATTTAAATCGAGCAGTATGGTGTTTGTGCGAGCTATCGCATCAAACAGCTCGGCGATATAGTCATGTGGCTCGATTTGTATTGTGTGAGGATTGAAGGTTAAACCTAGTTTGTCCTCGATTACTTTGCGCGAAAATGCCGCCCAATCGATATCGGGATACGCCGATAAATGCGCATTGTAATTACCGACTGCGCCATTCATTTTCCCCAGTATTTGCACGCCAGCGATACGTTCACTGGCACGCTTGAGGCGTGCAACGACATTCGCCATTTCTTTGCCCAAAGTAGTTGGACTAGCGGGTTGGCCGTGGGTGCGTGACATCATCGGTAACTCAGCGTGCTGATGTGCCAGCTCGGTTAACTTAGCGATAACGGAGGCAAGTTGCGGCAACAAGATTTCATCGCGCGCAGTTTTTAGCATCATGCCGTGCGAGGTATTGTTGATGTCTTCAGAGGTGCAGGCAAAATGAATAAATT
>CAINAY010000443.1 GCA_903846425.1 uncultured Noviherbaspirillum sp. | reverse complement strand
TGCTCCTTAGAGATATCGACGAACTATGCAAAAACTTGAATCGCTGGCATACACAGGGGCAGAACCCCTGACCCGCTTCTGAGCTACTGTTATTTAGCTACTGTTACTGAGCCGCTGCTCCCGGCTCAGGTTCAGCGGCTTCCTTACGTTTAGACAGTTTCTCGACAACCTTGCCGTAAGCCGCGCCCAAATAAACAAAGGCAAACATGGGCAAGGTAATTACGCAGACGATCACCGCGAAAATGGCAGACAGGACAGCGAACACTAGCCTTAGTCCAGCCGCTACATCTAGCGCATCCAGCGGCTTGTTAATGATGCTCATGCTGCTCTTGACGTACGCAATGAAACCAAACGCTGCGGCCTGATCGTAAGCAAAAATCAACCAGCCAACGAACAATAGCAAAACGATAAGCCAACCCACGATGAGCGCGGAGGCTATTGATAATTTTTTGAAAATATTAAGCAAGGCTTCCACCGCTGACTCCTTGAACCACTCTTAATGTTTGGCTGATTGCAGCGCACGCTGCACTGACAAAAATATCATTCCGCCTCAGCCCCAATGAAAGGATTCGAACTTTCTTGGCAGACCTTTAAATAACTGGCTGATTAAATCAGGTAGAGGCTGATTTACTGCGATTTTATGGCGCGCCAGCACCGCTATGCAACGCCGGGCCAGATGAATTCAAAGGCCGTGATCAAGTCAGGACGACAGAGCTTGAAGCTCGGTCAACTTAACTCATTAGTGCGCCGCTTCATTATTTGCGTGACTGGGCTCGGGCTTAAATCCAGGGCCGAATTGGTGATACATGTAATCAAACAAGTCACGGACCATCTTCGCATCCACGGCATAGGCTTTTTCGCCATCGACAGTTTGAGAGGACACTAATTCCGCCCCCACCAAGGCCTCAACTTGCTTGTGTACTGCAGGTGCACCTAATTGAGTGGCGCTGGCAATTTCCACTACTTTTAAGCTCTGCGGGCTAAAGTCGAGCAAACAGTTGATTATCTGAACCCGCTCCTCGATCGAAAGTGAACCAAGACGCCGTGCAATTTCCCTAGTATCCATAAATTACCAATAACGTGATTAGCAAAAAACTATTTTTCTACATAATCTACAAGAATACCTAAGTTTCGAGCATTTGATGAATTCGAACTTCAAAAGAATTGAAATGAACGAAATAAACAAGATGCGACTCGCGGTAAATTAACCCCGTTAAGAAAATAGCATTAGTAACTTAAAAACAAGGGGATTAGAAAATACCGAGGAGAGAAAAGTTCACTCTTCTTCAAAAACATCCTAGGCGGATGCTCATTTCTTCGATTGCACTGCTTCCTTAGTCGAGGCGACCATTAAGAAGGCTGGGATCATTACCTCTGCTGAACGCTTATCACCCGATTTTTGATCTGCGGCTGAATGCGCTGAAAATGATGAATCTACATTCATATTCATTTTTTTTGCGTAGAGCTTCATTAAACGATCAACTTCCAGCTTACCGCCAGCAAAGTAGGCCGCGTGACCTGCTTCAAGAGCAACAACCTGTTTAGGCGGCATACCCGTCATGCGAGCAATATCCTGAACACCCAGTCCAAGCTCTTCCCGCCGTTGTTTAAGAATTTCCCCAAGCATGATGTGTTCTTATGACTGTCTACTCCGATATAAACTGTTGCACAATTTAAAGGCGTTGTCTACATGGCCTAAGGGGCAATAGCGCAAATCCAAACGTAAGGATCGTGCTATTTTACTAATTCCCCGATATTCTCAACGCGCGCATTAGCCTAAAAATTACAATACTAAGATCATCTATTAAAGAACCCCAATCGACCATGACTGGTCAGCGATGCTAAATAGCTAAGTACACGCCGCGTAATGAAACTCTCGGACTCAGGATTTTTCTCAGGCTTTGAATTAGGAATGCTGCTGGAAAATGCTAGGCAGATCAAAGGCTGGACACTCAGCGATGCTGCCCTCCGTATTGGAGTGAGCGAAAGACATATCAACTCGATTGAGACCGCTGACTACAGTGGATTTGGAAATGAAGTTGAAATGTTAAAAATAAAAATGCGGATTTACGCTAAAAAATTAGGCATGGGAAATGACAAAATTCATTCACTCATTGACTCTACTGTGTCTGAGTTAGACAGAGGTTGATACCACTCCGCGATACTATCGCCAAGCTTAATGTTTTGGATTAGCGGGTTTTTTATCGAAACAAATTTTCAAAACTAATTGTTCATTGATTGATTCGGGATCAGGGTATGTCCACTGCCCAGGATTTTTTTCAGACGAGGTCACGGCACCCTGCCCTCCCTTGTCGGCATAAGCCAATCGCTGATTAACTCTGAGCTTGCCCTTGACGCAATCAAATTGATATAGGCGTTTAACCGAGGCACTGCCCTCAATGGGCTCCGATAAATCGACTAAGCCCCAGACCTGAGAAATGCTCCCTTTAGTCTGAACGCTTGAGTCAAGATAATACGTGTCACCGCGGGCACTTTTAGTTACCAACTCCCAGGCGGCATAAACTTGACTTGCTGGCAAAAAAAATAATACCCATACAAGCAATCGCCATCGAGTACTGAATAATTTTTTACTTATTACAATTTTAAAATCTCGCTTTTCCATATCGATCTCAACACTGGTTTATTTGTACCCGCACTGCTTAGCAAGTCCATGAAGAAAACTACGGACGCATCTTAGCGCTAACGGTAAAGTTGGCCTATCATATGCTTATCTGAATTCATGTGTCAGTACTTGCCATAATGATTATTCACACACCCACCAATGCTAGCGCAACCCTTGCCCCTGCCATGGGAGTCCAGCTCCCTGCAGCTAAGGTAATTACTCCTGCGCCTAACCGCACACCGGAGCCCATACCTGTTGGACCCATTCCGCCAAACTCGGCAGAAAAAATGACCCAGGCATTTCAAGCAGTGGTGGATGAACTAAATCAACAAATGAAATCAACCAATCGTAATCTTTGGTTTGAAATGGATAGAACGATTAACACTCCAGTAGTTGCCGTCACTGATAAAAATACCGGTGAGCTAGTCCGCCAGATTCCAGCTGAAGTAGTTTTACGAGTTGCGCACTCGATTGAAAATCTAAAAGGCGTGCTCTATAACGCTCAAGCCTAATAAGAAACGTAGTCTCGCATTCTGCTCGTTGCCTAATAGGTAACGTAGACTTAGAGCTTATGCAGTTAACTCATTTCATCCTTGAATATAAATTGCAAACTGGTATACGATAATTCCAGAGGTATTCGGCTTCTCAATCCAAATTCCACCGAACCAAAAAAAACCAAGGCCGTGGGCTGTAGCGAAAGACTAGCGACTTAGGTTTGCATTCTCAAGCACAGCATAACTTGCCAAAAACGTATCAGGCACAGGAAGAGACATAAAAATGGCGCAAATCTTGTTAGAAAAATACCTTGGTACCCCACAGTTTGATGACTTCCTAGACCAATTCTATGACTCAGTCACGCAGCACGACCTCGTTAAACATTTTTTTATAGTCGCCAAAAAGCCCGCTGTCCTTCAAGACTTGAAAAGATATTGGCCCTACTTACTGCCAAAATCAACACTCGAGTATAGAAAACCTGCGACACCAACATCATCATACGAAATCCAACTACCTGAGAGTCAGTTCTCTGAAATAGTGATTATGATGACTAAGTTGTTTCGCGAACTAAAATTCAGTTCGGAACATGCACCTCAATTAATTCATGAGATTTTAGAGCTGATAGAAGAAACGCGAAGCCAGACAGCTGATACAGCATCAAT
>CAINAY010000442.1 GCA_903846425.1 uncultured Noviherbaspirillum sp. | reverse complement strand
GTGCGCAGATCATTGACATCAATATGGGGTGTCCCGTAAAAAAAGTTTGCAACAATTGGTGTGGCTCGGCCTTGTTGCGTGATGAAATTTTGGTCGCTCGTCTGTTAGAAGCAGTAGTCAGTGCAGTGGACGTGCCCGTGACGCTGAAGTTTCGTACAGGCTGGGATCGGCAAACTAAAAATGCATTAACCATTGCGCGTATTGCAGAAGAAAGCGGTATCGCGATGCTGACTTTGCATGGTCGAACACGCGCTGATGGTTATTCTGGTGAAGCGGAGTACGACACCATTGCCGCTGTTAAGGCAGCGAGCCGTCTTCCTGTCGTGGCTAATGGCGATATCGACACACTTTTCAAAGCAAAATTCGTTTTAGAAAAGACCGGTGCTGATGCGGTGATGATAGGTCGTGCCGCTCAGGGTCGCCCTTGGATCTTTCGCGAGATAGCGCATTACCTGCAAACAGCTACTGTGTTGCCTGCGCCATATGTTGAGGAAGTCAGGCGACTGATGTCAGCACATTTGCAAGCGCATTATGCGTTTTATGGTGAGTATCTCGGTGTTCGAACAGCGCGCAAACATATAGGTTGGTATGTGCGTGATTTACTTGGTGGAGAAATTTTCCGACAACGCATGAACCTAATTGAAGAATGTGACACTCAGCTGGCGGCGGTCGACGAATTTTTCGAATCGCAATTGGCGTTGGGCGAGCGGTTACAATATGCCCCCGCCGTTGAAAAGCTGGCCGCGTGAACCGATTACTCCTCCATAGCAAGCATGAGCAAAGAGCATATTCAAGAAGTCGTCAAAAAAAGTCTCGAAAGATATTTTCGAGATCTGGGAGAGCAGGAGCCATCGAATGTCTATGAGATGGTGATTGCTACGGTTGAAAAGCCTCTGCTTGAGGCCGTAATGATCCGTGCCGAGGGCAACCAATCACATGCCGCAGAAATGCTGGGAATAAATAGAAATACCTTGCGCAAAAAGCTACAGCAACACGATTTGCTCTGAACTCGCCTGGAACATCCTCATGATCAAACAAGCATTAATTTCCGTGTCCGACAAGACCGGAGTTCTCGAATTCGCGCGCGCCTTGGCAGCGATGAATGTCAAGTTTCTCTCCACCGGCGGTACCGCTAAATTATTAGCTGACCATGGTTTGGAAGTGACGGAGGTGGCCGATTACACCGGTTTTCCGGAAATGCTGGATGGTCGTGTTAAAACACTGCACCCCAAAGTGCATGGCGGCATACTGGCGCGACGAGATTTCCCCACCCATATGCAGGCGCTTGATCAGCATGCGATTCCTGTGATTGATATGGTGGTAGTTAATCTCTATCCCTTTCAACAAACCGTCGCCAAAGATCAGTGCTCATTAGAGGATGCAATAGAAAATATTGATATCGGTGGACCAGCGATGCTGCGTTCATCAGCAAAAAATCATAAAGATGTTGTCGTGATTTGCGATCCTTTGGATTATGAGTGCGTGCTAGAAGAAATGAAGATGCATCAAGGTAAAGTGAGTTATGAGACTCGCTTTGCATTGGCAAAAAAAGTCTTTGCGCACACGTCTAGTTATGACGGAGCCATTACCAATTATCTGAGTTCTTTGGGTAACGACCTGTCGCATACAACGCGTTCAGCGTATCCCGACACACTCAATATTCAATTTAGCAAAGTGCAGGAAATGCGCTACGGAGAAAATCCGCATCAGTCAGCCGCGTTTTATCGCGATAGCGATGCCGTCGCTGGATCGTTGGCTAACTATCGCCAACTGCAAGGTAAAGAACTTTCATATAACAACATTGCCGACGCCGACGCGGCATGGGAATGTGTGAAAACCTTTGATGGTCATGCT
>CAINAY010000441.1 GCA_903846425.1 uncultured Noviherbaspirillum sp. | reverse complement strand
GACTGTCTGACTGCTGAGGAGAGCCTTATGTTGATGTCCACGCTAACGAATCGTTTCGCCCACGCGCTATTAAAAGCGCGAACGGCCGGTACATTGATGTCGCCCATCACGTGCGAAACTGATCTGAGCATGGCCGACGCCTACGATATCGCTCGCACTATTCTCGATGCCCGTATCGCTCAGGGTGACATACCCGTTGGTCGCAAGATTGGCTTTTCCAATCGCAAAATGTGGCCGCTGTATGGAAAATCAGAACCGATAACTGGTCCGATCTGGTCTACGCTGTTCGACACCACGGTGGAGTTCGCTCACGACAATAATGCGATTCATAAGTTAACCAAAGCCCAGCAGCCTCGCATCGAACCCGAGTTAGTGTTTAAGCTCGCCCGCACTCCCGAGCCGGGTGTCGATTTAGAGGGTTTAGGGGAATGCTTGGAGTGGATGGCGCATGGCTTTGAAATCGTGGTTTCCCCATTTCGACACTGGCAGTTCGAGCCAGCCGATGCCATCGCTGCTTTTGGATTGCACCGAGCGCTAATTATTGGCGAACCGAAAATGCTTTCGCGCGAAAGTAAACGTCGACTGCACACGGTACTTTCCGGTGCATCGATCTCCTTATCACGCTCAACTCTCGAAGGTGGCGAATTATGCGCTGCAGGATTTGCCAGAGATGTGATGGATAGCCCTTTGCATGCGCTGCTGGCTTTGCATCAGGAACTGCAACAGCAAAATCAATTCTCTCCGTTGCAAGCCGGTGAACTCATCACCACCGGCAGTTGGACCGACGCCCTACCGATCAAACGCGGTGAAGTGTGGTCTAGCGCCTTTTCACAATTGAATTTGCCCGGCTTGAATCTCTCGTTGGTATAAACGATTTAATTTTGCGCCGGGCTTTTGCTTATTGCGGATTTATTGGTGCGAATTTATTGGTGCAGATTTAGCGCGGAAAAACCGGTGCGCGCTTTTCTTTAAACGCGAGCACACCTTCAGGGAAAGTATCGCGATCAATCAGCTCGTGTTGTCGAGCGCGTTCGTAATCAAGTTGATGTAGCAACGTGTTCGACAAAGTTTGCTCAAACAAAGCACGCGTTTCTAATGCCGCATGTGCTGGCAAGCTGGCTAAGCGCGTGGTGATAGTTTTTGCTTCTGCTTCAAGTTTGTCTTCATCCACGCACGCCCAAATCATGCCCCATGCAGCGGCTTGTTCAGCACTAATGCGATTACCGAGCAAGGTCATCGCGGCGCTACGACCCACACCAATCAAACGCGGTAACAACCAACTACTGCCCATATCGGGAACAATCCCGAGTGCGGTCATAAAGGGTAAATACACATAAGCAGAACGCGCGGCAATCACAATATCTGCCGCAAACGCAATCCCTACACTGCCTCCGGCCACAGGTCCATTAAGTATCGCCAACGTAGGAAACGGTAACTCGCGCAATTCGGTAATCAAACGATTGTGTCGAGTGCGCATTTGTAGATCGGTCCATTCGCCTCGCGTTAACTCACCAACATGAGTTTGCTCCGCATTCATGATCTCCAGATCAGCCCCGGCAGAAAACGCTTTTCCTGCGCCAGTGATTTGCAGCACACGCACAGAGTTATCAGCACGCAAACGCGCTAAGGATTCAAACAAACCATCCATAATCGCCAGCGACAACGCGTTTAATCGCGCCGGTTCATTCAAGGTGAGTCTCGCTACGCCATCAGTGATCGTCAGAAGTACGGCATCATGTGAACTCATGGTTAAACCTCAAAAAAAGTAAAACGTAAAACTCCACTTCAAGCAGGTTGCAGTTTGAGTGCCTTAACGCCGGCAAGACCTTTGGTCGCCTTGATCGCTTGCCGTGCCTGCCACAAATCGTACGCTGCCTGCTGAGCCAACCAAACCTCTGCCGCACCTCCATGGTCGCGCCCTAACCAGCGTTCTATGCGAAGCGCCATCGAAGGACTAATAGAAGCTCGCCCGTTAAGCACCTTCGACAAAGTAGTTCGATCAACGCCTAATTGGGCTGCAGCTTCACCCACCTGCAGATCCAAAGCGGGCAAAATATCATCTCGTAGCGTCAGGCCCGGTTGGGGCGGATTGAACATAGAACTCATGTGTACCTCAATGGTAATCTTGATAATCAACCAAAACGGCATCGCCGGTTAGTTTTTAACGATAAATACAGGCGCACGTTTTTGCACATTCGCTGTGACGGCTTCTATCTGATGTTCAGCACCCAACAAATATCCTTGTTCTTCTGATTC
>CAINAY010000440.1 GCA_903846425.1 uncultured Noviherbaspirillum sp. | reverse complement strand
CCAATTCGTATGCAGGGCAATTACAGCACGTGGTAGATCAAATGAATCATATGACGCTCAGCGTCGCGAATGCCTGGCAAGACTCCCCTAAAACAGTCAATCTCGAGCAAGACCAAGAACGCGGTATCTTCCCAAGCCGCTTTGGATTTGCGCTCTTCATTACGGATCAAAATGGACGCATCGTAAAAGCGTCGTTTAGGTTAAAAGAATTTGTAACGGTATCAAAAGAATCATTGTTTGGTTTACATAGAGATGATTGTTGCCTTGGTATGTTGATTAGTTCTGTCGAACGCAGTCAGCCGGCGGGGCGGAGTGTCATTCAATTTTCACGTCGTATTAATCGCGTTGATGGAAGTTTTGCAGGCGTTGTCGTGATTACGGTTGCTCCGGAATTTCTTACTTCATTTCAAAATGAAGCTTTGCCTGGGAAACATGATTTTGTCAGTGCTCATCTGGTGGGTGGGTCGGTGCTGGCCACGCGTATGGGGGGCGATAGTCGTCAGCGAGGCCTAGTTTATAAATTAGATCCTGGCTTTCATCAGATGCGCGGATCGATTCAAGAGGTGGGTGAGCATTTCGACGATGCGAGAGCACGCTACGTGGCTTGGCGTACCTTGGATGATTATCCGCTCGTCGCGCTGGCGGGTCTAACGGAAGAAGATTCATTGGTCACTTTTCGAGCGCTTGCTAGAAGCTATCGCCTGACATTGGTTATCGCGAGTTCGTTATTAATTTTACTAACTTTAGTGGGCTGGGTATTTTCCACCAAGTTAGCGGTGCGCCGACGAGCTGAAGAGAATGTTCGTAAAACCTATCGCATGGCGACTGATGCCGCCAATGAGGGCTTTTACATGCTGTTACCTGTACATGATAGCCACAATGTTTTAGTCGATTTTCAAATTGAAGACTGTAACGAGCGTGCAGCAGCGTTACTCGGGATGTTGCGCGGACATCTAGTCGGTTTTCGAGCGAGTAAAAGCATGGCGCCGCAATTACACGCTGATTTTTTAATGATTTGTCAGCGAGCCTTAGCGCATGGTGTATACGAAGATGAATTTCGTGTGCCTGCTGGAGGCTGGTTGAAGGCAACATGGTTGTATCGACGTGCAGTACATTCAGGCGCAGGTATTGCACTCACCTTGCGTGATATATCTGAAGTCAAAGCCCATGAGCAAGCGCTTGCTGATTTAGCCAATAACGATTCCTTAACCAAGCTCCCTAATCGACGTTGGCTGATGAATTTTTTGCCAGCGGCGATACGGCGCGCGGCGCGCGGACGAGGACGACTCGCTTTATTTTTTATTGATCTAGATAATTTTAAAATAGTGAACGACACGCTAGGTCACGAAGCGGGAGATGAATTGTTGGTGCAGGCCGCAAGTTTAATAAAAGGTGCGGTCCGCTCAAGTGATCATGTAGTCAGATTAGGTGGTGATGAATTTACGGTGGTGCTCGAGCAGATGGAAGATCCTAGCGACATTGCGCGCGTCGCAGATAGCATTCTTGAAGCCTTGAGTCGGCAGCTTAAGCTAACGAATGGCGCGGGCCATCGTGTATCGGCTTCGGTGGGTATTAGCGTGTATCCCGATCATGGTGACGATGCCGATACGCTGATTAAACACGCCGATGTCGCCATGTATGCAGCTAAATCCGCTGGCAAGGGCCGATACTTTTTTTATGAGCCCAAGTTATCGGATGCATTAATTCTTCGTATGAATAAAGAGCTTGCCTTGCGCAACGCTATAGAAAATGATGAATTTATCGTTCACTATCAGCCGAGGGTCGATACAAAAACAGGCAAATTATGCAGCCTTGAGGCCTTAGTGCGCTGGCAGCATCCTGAGCGCGGTTTGGTGATGCCTGCTGAATTTATTAGTCTAGCTGAAGAAACGGGATTGATTGTTCAATTAGGTGAAAGCGTGCTGCGTAAAGTGGGTGAGCAGATTTCACTTTGGCGATCGGAAGGAGTGCGAGTTGTTCCCGTCTCCGTCAACGTCTCACCCCGACAGTTACAGTTTGGTAGAACAGCCGCTTGTATTGCCGACGTTCTCCAATCATTCAACATTGAGTCTCGCTTACTAGAAATTGAAATCACCGAATCGACGATGGTCGACAATACGCCTATCGTTTTACAAGAGCTCGAGTCGATTCAAAAATTAGGTATACGCTTAATGATTGATGATTTTGGTACCGGATATTCATCATTAGCACAGCTGCATAGAATGGATGTCGATACGCTAAAAGTAGATCAGGCCTTTACACAAGCCTTATCGCGAGGTTCGGAAGGTGAGTTGATGTACCGTGCAATAGTTTCAATGGCTGCGGCATTGAAAATGTGTGTGGTAGCCGAAGGTGTAGAAACATTAGAGCAGCTACGTTTACTTCAAGCTATCGGCTGCGATGAAGTGCAGGGGTTTATTATTTCGCGCGCATTACCTGCGGCAGACATCATGCAACTGGTATCAAAAAATATCTTGCCACCTTTTGATCGAGTTGGACGATTAGTTGCTGTGGGGCCGCATTGATTTTTTTGAATGGTCTGATTTTATTTGGGTCAACCATTTT
>CAINAY010000439.1 GCA_903846425.1 uncultured Noviherbaspirillum sp. | reverse complement strand
GCCATGAAAGCCCATTAGCGACCAGCTTAGTTTACGGAGGATATTAGGCGAACGCCGATGCTTGATTTAACCGAACCCTACAGCTCGATCAGCCCATGCCGCACCGCGATCAGCGCTAACTCCGCCTGATTGGCCACGCCGAGTTTTTGTTTAACGTTATACAAATGAGTACCAACGGTACGCGGTGAAATATTCAGCATTTCAGCAATTTGATTGACGGAGGATCCTTTGGCAAGTTGAATGAAAACACCAAATTCTCTTTCGGATAAAACTTCAATTGGGCTTTTTTCACCGTTGAATTCTTCCAGTGCCATTCGCTGCGAAAGCTGACTATCAATGTACATGCGCCCTTCGGCAACTTGACGAATGGCGTGCATGAGTTCATCAGGCGCACTACGTTTTGACAGATAACCGAGCGCACCGGCTTTTAACATGTAGCGTACATAGCTTGGGTCTTCGTGCGAAGACAAACCTAACACTCGCGCCATCTTGTCGCGTGCCACGATACGTCGAGTCGCTTCGACGCCCATGGTGCCGCCGAGCGATATGTCCATCACAATGACATCGGGCTTAGCCGTTGGAATAAGTTGGTAGGCCACCTCAGCGGACTCGGCCTCGGCAACCACACGTATATCCTCGGTTGCATCCAGCAGCATGCGGAATCCAAAACGAACCACAGCATGATCATCTACCAGCATGACATTGATCGGAGTTTTCATTCTTTGCCACTCTCTTGACTACTTTGCTTCAAAGGAAAAACCACCTGCACTTCTAACCCACCTTCTTTTGAAGGTTTGAAGTCAATCATTCCTCCATGCGACTCTGCTCGCTCTTGCATACCCCGCACACCGTAGTGACCATCGCGCTTAAGTGTTTGCGCGCCTATGCCATTATCGGCAATGGACAAACGAAGTTGCCCTTCTCTCACCTCAATCGTTACATGCACACGACTAGCCTGAGCATGTCGAATAATATTCGTCACAGCTTCTTGCACTATACGGTATGCCGTTAATTCCAGCTCATCAGGCATGGCAGACAACTCACCACTGACGGCTAAATCCAAACGCAGATTCGGATTGTTTTGCTGACTCTGCGTCAATAAATCGCGCACGGCATCGACTAAGCCCATACCTTCAAGTTTGATCGGGCGCAAGCGAGGAATCATTCTGTGCATTGCATCCGATGTCATGCCTGCGGTATCAAACAACATTTTTGCATGCTGCTCTATCGGGCTACCCGCCACATTCGGATGCTGCATCAAGGATTTAGCAATACTGCGTATAGCAGTCAGCGATTGACCTAGCTCATCATGCAGCTCAAGCGCTAAGGCGGCGCGCTCTTCTTCGATACGCGCATGTAGCAATTTTGTAAAATCACGTTGCGCCTCTAGTCGGGCCTGTGCTTCCGCACTAGCTTGCCTGACTTGAATGTTTTCTTCCACTGCCTGTGCCATGCGATTAAATGCGCGACCCATTTCACCTGCTTCTTTACCCGCCAGTGGTGGTAAGCGTACTGTGTGATCTCCCTGTCCCAACTCGCGCAAACCGTTCTGCACTTTTTCTAAAGGTTCAAGCCAGCGTCCCACTAACCAGAGAATCAACAAGTCGGCCAACAAAAATAAGATCAGCTCAGCAAACAATATATCGAGCAAGTTATCCCAACCATCGAGCACCGCGCGCGTTGGATTAGTTTGAATAACCAGCCGCGCATTGGACATCTGAATCACTCGTTCATTGTCAGATGGAGCGACTAACGCGGCATACCACTCAGGCGCATTACGGCCCGCTTTATAAATTGACGGCGGTGATTGATACAGCAAGTGATTGCTCTGATCATAAAGACGAATATCGTTAGCACGCACACGACCGGTATCGCTCAAAAAATTAATCATGCCCGGCAAATCATTTTGCGAATAAAAACTACTGATGCGCGTTAACAGCTGCGTAGCAATTCTTCCGGAGGCTTCCATTTCTTCGCGCACGCTATTTCGCGTACCTACGACCTGCACCACAATCAGAATGGCAAACAAAAGAAACGTCAGCACCGAGAACACAAGGTTGATCTTCATGCGCAAGCTCATGACACTACTACCAGACGCAGAAAACTCTGCCTCGGAGGGATAAGCTTCGGGAGTAGAATGAGGAGTCATTTTTTGATGCTGTGCAACATAAATCCGGTGGGTGCCTTAAATCACTTACAGGCATTGAGTGGAATGCATCATAG
>CAINAY010000438.1 GCA_903846425.1 uncultured Noviherbaspirillum sp. | reverse complement strand
TGGCGCTCGGCGGTGAATACGGTGGCGCAGCCACGTATGTTGCTGAGCATGCGCCGGATGGCAAACGTGGCGCGTTCACGGCGTGGATTCAAACCACTGCGACTCTGGGCTTGTTCCTTTCGTTGATGGTGATTCTCGCTACGCGTACTGCTATTGGTGAAGAAGCTTTCGCTGATTGGGGCTGGCGTATTCCTTTCCTGCTTTCGATTTTCTTGCTGGGTATATCGGTGTGGATTCGTTTGTCTATGAACGAATCGCCAGCGTTCCAGCGCATGAAGGATGAGGGCAAGATTTCCAAAGCGCCTTTGTCGGAAGCATTCGGCCAGTGGAAAAACCTTAAGCTAGTTATTCTTGCGTTAGTTGGTTTAACTGCAGGTCAAGCCGTGGTTTGGTATACAGGTCAGTTTTACGCCCTGTTTTTCATGACTCAAATCTTGAAAGTGGATGGTCCTACGGCCAACATTCTGATCGCAGCATCGCTGTTAATTGGAACGCCATTTTTCATCGTGTTTGGCTCACTCTCAGACAAGATCGGTCGTAAGAAAATCATCATGGTTGGTTGCGTGCTTGCGGCTTTGACCTACTTCCCGATTTTCAAAGCCTTAACTCATTACGCTAATCCTGCGCTTGAAGCGGCACAAATTAACTCCCCAGTGGTGGTGGTGGCCGATCCCGCAGAGTGTCAGTTCCAGTTCAACCCGACCGGAACTAAGAAGTTCACTTCTTCCTGTGATATCGCCAAAGCTAAGCTAGCTGCTGCATCGGTGAACTACAAGAACGAAGTAGCTCCTGCAGGAACCTTAGCTTCGATCAAGGTGGGTGACAAGACGCTAGAGTCCTACAGCGCTGTTGGTCTTTCTAAAGAAGACGCTGCAGCCAAGGATAAAGAGTTCAGTGGCCAGCTAAAAGATTTGATCAAGGAATCTGGCTATCCAGCCAAGGCAGACTCGGCTCAGATCAACAAGCCTATGGTTCTGTTATTGCTCTTTATCTTGGTGCTGTATGTGACGATGGTTTACGGTCCGATCGCTGCGATGCTGGTTGAGATGTTCCCAACACGCATACGCTACACCTCCATGTCCCTGCCCTATCACATCGGTAACGGCTGGTTTGGCGGTCTTCTGCCTACCACCTCGTTTGCGTTGGTTGCGTATGCAGGTGATATCTATTTCGGCCTCTGGTATCCAATCGTTATCGCCATGATGACGGCAATTATTGGTTCCATTTTTGTGGCAGAAACCAGAGATAACGATATTCATCAACACTGATGACCGTCGTATCTAAAAAAACCGCCGGCTTACCGGCGGTTTTTTTTCGGCCATTCGTTATCTCCCACCGTTTTTTGTTTTGCACTCTTGATGCACTACTTAAAAAATAAGTCGCCTTTGACCCATGCTAGGTATTTTTTGAACGAGCAATAAACTTTTTTTGGCTATCCAACGTTTTTTTTGTATGGCTCTGGGCAACTATTTCCCCTGTTCCTTCAGTTAATTGCCTTTTTTTCTCTAAGGGCATTGCACCATTCGTTGCGCCTACGGCACATCTCAGCCGTCAATTGTGGCAAAGCTCACACATTGTGAGTTTTTACGCTGCACTACCCACTATCTCAATGGAACTTTTTTGATTACATTCGCCATTAGCACTGTTATCTAAAAATAAATAAATTGCTCTTGGATTCCGCGGCTACGAAGTGCGGCGTCTGTAACAGCAACCATCAAAGCATGCTGGAGGTACTATGGATATCGAGTGGCTGGAAGACTTTTTAGTGCTTTCCGATTTATCCAGCTTTACTCGCGCAGCTCAGAGCCGAAACGTAACCCAATCAGCCTTTAGTCGACGCATACGCTCATTAGAAGACTGGATTGGTATTCCCTTAATTGACAGGGATACCGTGCCGCCTCGATTGACCGTCGCTGGACATCTTTTTCGTGATGCTGCAAGAGAGATGGTCAGGCAGTTGCAAGACACACGGGTAGCTTTAGGCCACAAAACGCGCGCTTTCTCTGGCGTCAAACTGTTTATATCCCATTCGCTGGTCGATCATTTTCTGCCTGAATGGGTACAGAACCTTAACCACCGTATCACCGGCTTGAAACTTGACGTCACCGCTGGGGAAACCTACGACGGAATGGTAGCCCTATCTGGTGGTCGTTGTGATTTGCTCATGGTTTACTACAGCTCAATCGCTCCGATGACCGTCGATGAAAAAGCCTGCGCCTCCATCATTCTCGCTAACGACCGGCTCATACCCGTTTGTGTACCTAACGCTGAAGGAGAACCCAGATTTTCTCTGGCTAATGTGGATAGCGGCTCAGTCCCTATCTTGGTCTACCCACCGGAGACGTTCTTTGGACGATTGCTTAATGGCGTGGTTCGATTTGGACCACGCACACCACCTTTTAGTATCGTCGCGCAAAGCGCTTATTCGCGAGTTCTGCGGGCATTAGCACTGAATGGTTCGGGCATCGCATGGCTGCCTGAACGCTCTGTGCGTGAGGATATTCAACGTGGAGCTTTGCTCAACGCTGGCAGCGAGCGATGGAATACCGATATTGAAATCAGACTTTATGCGTCCCCGGAAAGAGCCAAACTGCTTGAGTTTAACCTGTGGGAAAACATCAGAGATTGGCAAGAATCCGGTCTTGCCACTATTTGATAATTTGTTAGCCCAAAGGGAGAGCCAGTGAAGATCGTGCTGAAGATCATGGGAAACACGCTTTACCAGCGGATTACAAAAGCAATCGCTTCTGCTAAATCCCCATTTCCACGCTCGGGTGCAGATGGCAAGCTCATTACCTGGCAATTGCTACCCTTGGCACCCCCATTCAACTCTGACTATGTAGAAAATGTCTCAAGCGAGCTATCGGTAGTCATTATGGAAGCACAAGATCTGGCGATCATCGAAGATGTCAGAACGATAGAGCGACGCGAATCGCTGCATGCACGATCGGCCCACGGGCCAACGCAAGAAATATCTCCGGTGATTATGGTGCTCGGTCGCGAGATAGCTGCATCAGAATTGCTGGACATGCCTGAAATCGTTTTTGATTGGCTCACAGAGCCTGTTTCACTTGATGATCTGGTTCGTCGAATTTTCTCAAGCTTAAAACGCAATCAACGGCTACGTTCAGAGTTGGGTTATGGTGTTTTAACC
Source organism: uncultured Noviherbaspirillum sp. (assembly GCA_903846425.1). Classification (GTDB taxonomy): domain Bacteria; phylum Pseudomonadota; class Gammaproteobacteria; order Burkholderiales; family Burkholderiaceae_D; genus Pernthalerella; species Pernthalerella communis. The sequence goes on along the minus strand of CAINAY010000438.1, from coordinate 6,170 downwards.
TTGTTGCCTGATTCTCGTATGCTTTGCTACGCAGGGGATACTGCGCAATTGACCGCTTCCGAAGTTGCGGTTGCTGAGCTGTTTCTTAATCACTTCGGAACACTCATTCCTAACGAAGATATTCATTTACTTTTTAAGCTCTCGGGTCGTTCAACAGAAGGCAGCAATATTCGGGTCACCATGTTTCAGTTGCGCTTCAAAATCGAGGCCGTGACACGCTGCCAGTTCACACTTACAAATTCGTATAACTCGGGTTATGTGATGCGGCATGTTAATTCTTATGATGCCCAACCACCTACCAACCCATTAGAAGCTTGGCAGGACACAGCCCACAGTCGAGCCAGTGAGACTAGCTGGTTCTCAGAGTCTTCAAGCATGCGTTAGGGGTAAGTGGCATGATTTGCGGCATAATTCTGGCTAATCACATAAAATACGGCGACTGCAACAGTAACGCCGCATTGCAGCCAGAAAGCCGAAATACGTCATGGTTCACCCATCAAGCACCTCATCATCGATCAACCTAGAACACGTTGCTAGCTGCGCCCTACCGACTCCTTGGGCGACATTTGATTTGCATGTTTTCCTAGAAAAAAGCAGCGGCAAAGAGCATCTCGCTCTGACATTAGGCGCTGTCAATGATGGTCAGCCTGTGCTGGCTCGCATTCATTCAGAGTGCCTCACAGGGGACACCCTGTTTAGCCTTCGATGCGATTGCGGCACACAGCTTGAATCAGCACTCAAACACATCGCCAAAGAAGGTCGAGGCCTATTGCTTTATCTGCGACAAGAAGGTCGCGGTATCGGTCTCGTGAATAAAATTCGTGCTTATGCACTTCAAGAATCGGGGGCGGATACCGTCGAAGCGAATCACCAACTAGGATTCGTCGACGATGCGCGCGATTACGCCTTATGCGGCCCTCTGCTACGTCATTTTGATATTCAGTCATTACGTCTGCTGACAAATAATCCACGCAAAATTACTGCGCTTGAAGAGTTAGGCATACACGTAGAGCGTGTCGAGCATGTCGTTGGTAGCACGCGCTTCAATTCAAATTATCTGGCGACCAAAGCACATAAGTTAGGCCACCTACTCCCACAAGGCTCCGCGCCTACCCACGAGGCTAGTCAGAAACAAGCCATATCAGCGATCACCAAAAAATAATTTTTTAAACATAGGTGTTCGCCGTTTTATTTTTTTAAGGGACTAAAACAATGACTGCTCCACTACTATTTACACCTATAAAATTGGGTCCGATCGAATTACCAAATCGTATCGTCATTTCTCCTATGTGCCAGTACTCTGCGGTTGACGGCAATGTCAACGAGTGGCATCACGCGCACTTAGGATCGCTCTCACTTTCTGGGGCTGGCTTGCTTTACATTGAAGCGACCTCAATCACGCCAGAAGGGCGAATTACTCCAGGTTGTGTTGGTTTATATACCGAACAAAATTTTCAAGCCTTAAAAAAATTAGTTGATAGTTTGCGTGCTGTATCGCCTATCAAGATAGCAATTCAATTGGGGCATGCTGGACGCAAGGCCTCCAGCCACAGACCCTGGCAAGGCGGTGAACTCATGACACCCAGCGAAGGGGGTTGGACTACCTTTGCACCCTCTGCGATCGCCCACAAAGAAGGCGAACTAATACCGACTGAATTAAGCAAACAACAAATAAAAGACTTACTTCAAGCTTTCGCTGTAAGCGCACGTCGTGCACGTGATCTCGGTTTAGATGTCATCGAAGTTCATGCAGCACACGGATATCTCTTGCATGAATTTTTATCTCCCTTGTCGAACGCTCGTACTGACGAGTATGGTGGTTCGCTAGAAAATCGCATGCGCTTTGTGTTGGAGGCTTTTGAAGCCGTTCGCGCTGCCGCCGGACCGGACATTGCAGTTGGCGCCAGACTGTCAGCAACCGATTGGGTAGAAGGTGGTTGGGATCCAGAGCAAAGCATCGAATTATCAAAACGATTGCAAGCTATGGGTGCAGATTTTCTCGATATTTCATCGGGCGGCGTGTCACCACATCAAAAAATCACCTTGGGTCCAGGCTATCAAGTGCCGTTTGCCGAAAAAATCAAGGGCGAAGTAACTATTCCTGTTATGACTGTGGGTTTAATCACTGAGCCTAAACAAGCCGAGGAGATTCTTCAACATGGAAAAGCCGACATGATTGCACTTGCACGTGGCATGATTGCCGATCCGCGCTGGCCATGGCGCGCCGCAGCAGAGTTGGGTGGGAGTGTGCAAGGCTCGTCGCAGTATTATCGTTGCCTGCCCTCTGGCTATCCTTCTGTCTTTGGAGCGATTAAAACTTCTCAGCGCTAAGACTAAAAAAGACTTGTCAGATAATTTACAGCCTGAAAAGAAGGAAGATCGCAGTAATTAATGGAAGTTAAAGGCTAAGACTCTTCGTTTAAGAATTTTCACCCTCGCTTGAAAATTACGCCGACTTCATCAGTCATTGAACGTGGACAAGGGTTACATCGTTCAATATCATGGTGAATTAACTAAAAATAACAACAATTTCATCGATAGTCAGCTTGCGGTGATTGTTGATCCAAGTTTTTTCAGGAGACATGCTTATGTGGTCACAAATCTACGACCCATTCAATAACGTTTGGCTTTCAACCTTTGCGGCAGCGATTCCTGTTGTCGTGATGTTGGCTGCTTTAGCCTTTTTTCATATCAAGGCCCACATTGCAGCCCTCATGGGTTTGATTGCTGCGCTGGTAGTCGCCATTTGGGGATTTACTATGCCAGCCAACGCAGCCGTTGCTGCGGCTTTATATGGCGCGGCCTATGGATTGTTTCCCATCGGTTGGATTATTTTGAATGTGATCTTTCTGTATCAACTCACCGAGCGCAAGGGTCAATTCACCATCCTGCGTGAAAGTATTGCCGCAATTAGTAGCGATAGGCGCTTGCAGTTGTTATTGATTGCGTTTTCATTCGGTGCATTTTTTGAAGGTGCTGGTGGTTTTGGTACACCCGTCGCCGTCACCGGCGCAATGTTAATTGGTTTAGGTTTCGCGCCACTCGCGGCCTCCGGTTTATCACTGATAGCCAACACAGCACCGGTAGCCTACGGCGCCTTAGGTACCCCTATCATTGCATTAGCGGCGGTTACTGGGCTTGATATGCTTGAGTTGTCTGGCATGGTCGGTCGTCAGTTACCGCTCTTTTCTCTGATCGTACCGTTCTGGTTGATCTGGGCCTTCTGCGGTTTTCGCGGCATGCTGGCGATTTGGCCAGCGGTGTTGGTGGCCGGTGCCGCATTTGCAATTCCTCAGTACTACATCTCCAACTTTCACGGTCCTTGGTTAGTCGATGTGGGTGCTGCTGTTTCATCAATGGCTTGCCTGACACTCTTTCTCAAAGTATGGAAACCCAAAGAAATTTGGACCTCACCTTCCGGAAAACTTGAAGATGGCGAGCATATCGACTCAAACGCTCACGTGGGACATAACTACACTCGCTCGGAAGTCATCAATGCATGGGTACCTTGGTTGATTTTGTCGGTCGTGGTTTTGATGTGGGGCATCCCCGAGTGGAAGAAAGTACTCGATGGAATTTCGATTATAAAAATCGAGTGGCCGAATCTGCATATGCTCGTACAAAAGATGCCACCTGTGGCTGCTGTGCCAAAAGTTGAAGAAGCGATTTTTAAATTCAATTGGTTATCAGCGACTGGAACCGGCATTTTCATCTCTGCAGTAGCCTCAGCCTTCGTGATGGGCTATAAAGTTCGCGAGATGCTTGCTGTCTATTGGGATACCGTGAAGTTGCTCCGTTACTCGCTGATGACGATTGCCGCCATGCTGGCTTTAGGTTACGCGACACGTTACTCCGGCGTTGATTCAGCGCTGGGCTTAGCTTTTGCCAACACCGGCGTGCTGTATCCATTCTTTGGTACCTTGCTCGGTTGGTTAGGCGTTGCGTTAACTGGCTCAGACACGGCATCGAATGTGTTGTTTGGTGGATTACAGCGCACCTCAGCAGAACAACTTGGTCTGAGCCCAGTTTTAATGGCTGCAGCCAATTCTTCCGGTGGTGTGATGGGCAAAATGATCGATGCGCAATCCATTGTGGTGGCATCGACGGCGACCAAATGGTACGGTCACGAAGGTGAGATTTTGCGTTATGTGTTTTTCCATTCAATCGCATTAGCAACACTGGTGGGCATACTCGTTACATTGCAAGCGTATGTTCATCCGTTCACGCTGTTGGTGAAATAAACAACCTGCAAAAAACAAACTCGTTTTAATCACATGTAACCGTGCAGCGCTGAAAAGCCTGCACGGTTTTTTTTCACCTAACCCAAAAATTTAGTTTCTAAACTTGATCTGAATTCAAACACGCAGCCTCTTCTTGAGACTACGCAAGCTACTGCCCGATCAATTTGCAATTACTAACCGCTGCGACAACCATAGTCTGTACGTGACGCAAATAGAAGCGTTGCCATGAGCAAGCGTTCATTCATGAACCAGGCACATCTTTCTCAATTTTTAGGAGCGACTATGAATGGAATTCAACAATGGGGTGGCTACGGTGGTCAACAATTAGCACCGCAGGGTTTGCTAGGGGGATTGCTGGGAGCTTCACGCGGATTCGGTAGCGGATTTGGCAATTCAGCTTGGACCAATCAGAGCGGGCAAAATGCCGGAGGCTTAGGCGGAGCGAATCTTCAGTTTCAACAAGACCCTTTAGCACAAGCCTATGCACAACAGCAGTTGCAACAACAATTGCAGCAACTGAACCAACAACACCAACAATCACCCCAAGGCTTTTGGGGAAGCAACATAGGTCAAGGCAATCAGCAATCCGGGAGTGGTTTGGGTGGACTGTTTGGTCAATCGGGTATGAGCAGTAATTTAAGTAGCGGGGCAAATCAGCAAGGCTTCAGTCAAAATCAACAGCTGCAACAACTTCAACAAATGCAACAAATGCAACAACTCCAGCTTCTTCAGCAATTGCATCAGCTAGCGCATCAACTGTCACACCAGTTATCGCAGCAAATCGCACAACTTCAACAACAGCAACAGCCTTATCAAGCGTACCAAAGCGGTATTCAACAAGGGTACTCTGGATCGCAACAGACCTTGCACTGATTGGCAGCATAAACCAGAGCTCCCTGCCGCCTAGCGCGGCAGGACCTATTGATAAGGGGAAAACAATGGTAACTAAACCAGAGTCGACTGCTAATGAATTCCAAAGCGGTACGGCTACTTCATCGGATATCAGCAGCGCGCCAAGCGGCTTAAGCAATGCAGCATTTAATACTGCATCAAATATCGGATCAAACGGTAATCAAAGTAGTAAGCCACGCGAGATGAAGCAACGCAAAGGTCGGTTTCTGATTGCACCACGACGTCACCATCAAATGCAGATGATGGATCTCTCGCCGTTACAATTTTCTGCCATCGAGCAAGCCCTGCGTGATAGTCCCGACATTGAAATCATCGATCGCGTCGGTCCTAAGCATGCCGTAGGTACGCTCGCTACGGGTATGCCTGACTGCACCGCTGTACTGGTTGCACGTATGACGGATGACAAAGCACGTACGCTTTCACTTCAAGCACAAGGCCAATTAATTATCGAGCGCGATCAGCCATTGCAACTACTCGACATGAATTTCGTGCAGGCCTCGTTAGTTAATTGCAATCTCCCCACGACTGGCCCTGCGTTCACCGCTGAATTTCTGGTGCAGGGAAATGGTAGTCCGATTAAAGATGCTGAGGTGTGTCTAGTGGGTGGCTTGATTTCTGCCAGCGGCATCACCGATGCAAAGGGTCGAGTTAAGCTTAGCTTGATCAGCGAAAGTGGACAAAGTTTATGCCGTCTATACGTTAAACCACGCTCGGATTACTGGAGCTTCAGCCAGGAGCAACCAGATGTGAGTAGTAGTGAAATTAACGTCATAGGATTGCGTAATCTTTGCGAGTGGCCATCCTTAGCAAATTTCCCTCAGCAACAGCAACTGACGTGGGGACAAAGAGCGATGCGACTGGATCAGTTGCCCTCGCATTATCGTGGGCAAGGTATACGTATTGCTCTGATTGATTCTGGAATCACGAACACGCATCAAGACCTGACAAAAATCACGCGCGGCTATGACGTGATCAATAAAACACAAGACACCACGGGCTGGACTGTTGACACCATCG
>CAINAY010000437.1 GCA_903846425.1 uncultured Noviherbaspirillum sp. | reverse complement strand
CTGACCCTGAGCATTGATGAGATGCTGTAGTTTTGCATCGTCTGCGACGTGTGCCTCTTCGGCTAATTTTGCTGTGGCGCGTAGCTTAAGAGAAGCATCGCATTCCACCACGAGTAATTGCACGGGCCCATCACCATGAATTTGCATAATGATGGAGCCATTGAACTTAAGGTTCGCCGATAGTAATGCAGCTGCCGACATCATTTCGCCCAGCATGGTGACCACGGCACGTGGATACGATCGCAATGCAAGTACCTGACGCCATGCATCGGAAATCTCGACCAGTTCGCCGCGCACTTGCGATTGCTCGAACATGAATTTTTGCAGCGTATCCATGCGTTTAATCGATGCGTTTGAGTTCTTGTTTAAAGTAGGCTGCGCGCTCGATATAGGTTTGAACGCCACGCTGAATATCGTTGATCTGATCTTGAGTTAGCTCTCTCACTGCTTTTGCAGGTGAACCCATGATCAGTGAGTTGTCGGGGAATTCTTTACCTGAGGTGACTAAAGCACCGGCAGCGACTAAGCAATTTTTCCCAATCACAGCTCCATCTAAAACAACCGCTTGTATACCTATCAGGCTGCCATCGCCGACGGTGCAGCCATGCAGCATCGCTTGGTGGCCGATGGTGACATTCTTACCCACCTTCAGTGGGTAGCCCAAGTCGGTGTGAAGTACGGCGCATTCTTGTACGTTACTGCCTTCACCAATCGAAATCAGTTCATTGTCGCCGCGCAGAGCTGCACCAAACCAAACGCTGGTGTTGGCGGCAAGATGTACTTTGCCAATCACGCTGGCTGAGTCAGTGACATAGGCACTGGTATCAACATCCGGTGTGTGCGTTCCAATTTTAAAAATGGCCATGAGATTTAATTACAATGGAGGTCGTTAACGAAAGTCGCATTTTACTCCTGACTTGATGAGCGATTCATCCAACCACTTGCCGAGCGCCTTAGAACTACGCAGTTATGCCGGCGCACTGCTGCGCGAAACCGAGGCGCAGCCTAAGGCTGACCGCACGATGGATTTGCGTACCGCATGGCTTGCAGGGCAGGTCACGCTGGATATAAAAGCCATCGCGGTTGACGAGCCGTGCATTCCAGGTCGACCTGCTAAGCCGCTGTTGGTAGCGCCGCGCGAGGTAGGTCGTCGTTCTATGGTGACTATCGAGGGGCGTGCTGCGCTGATACATGCCTTAGCGCATATTGAATTTAATGCCATTAATTTGGCGTTAGATGCGGTTTGGCGATTTGCGGATATGCCTTTGGATTATTACGCGGATTGGTTAAAAGTCGCCGCGGAAGAAGCCCTGCATTTTTCTTTATTGTCTGCGCATCTACAATCATTAGGTTTTTCTTACGGCGATTTTGCCGCTCACAATAGTTTGTGGGAAATGGCAGAAAAAACGACGGGCGATGTGCTTGCGCGTATGGCTTTAGTACCGCGAACTCTGGAAGCACGCGGCCTTGATGCAACGCCGGGTGTGCGTAATAAATTAGCCCAAGTCGGTGATGTGGCCGCAGCGGACATTCTTGATATCATTTTGCGCGATGAAATCGGCCACGTTGATATTGGTAATCGCTGGTATCACTGGTGCTGTGAGCAACGTGGCCTAGATGTGCTAACGACGTATCAAGAGCTGACGCAACGTTATAAAGCACCCATATTACGCGGACCGTTTAATCTGGAAGCGCGTCGGCAAGCGGGTTTTATGGAATCGGAAATCGCTGCCTTGCGCGGTGAGTCATAATCTGCTGACCTGATTTTTACGCTTGATTAGCGCGCTCTTCTTCTAGCAGGCGCAACACACGTCGCTGAACTTTGCCGGTGGTCGTCATCGGTAACGCATCAATAAATTCAATTTCTTTTGGATATTCGTAGGGGGCGAGTAAGCCACGTACATGCTGCTGTAATTCTGCAATTAACGCGGTGTCGTTTGTCGAGTTGCGTAGCGTGCCTTCGGTGAGTACGACAAACGCTTTAATTAAATTTCCTCGCTCTGCATCGGGTTTGGGTACCACGGCGGCATTCGCAACCGCAGCGTGCTTCACCAAGCAATTTTCTATTTCTGATGGTCCAATCCTGTAACCCGCTGACTTAAACATATCGTCTGCCCGACCGCGATACCAGAGATAGCCATCAGCATCGATCTGTGCAAGATCACCGGTGCGTAACCAATCACCGCTGTATTTGTCGCTAGTAGCTTGCGCGTTATTCCAGTAGCCGAGAAAAATCACAGGATCAGGATGACCGTGAATATCATTTTTATGCAGAGCGACTTCACCGGTCTCACCGGCGTTCACTGGCTGGCCTTCATCATTGATTACTGCAACGCGATGGCCCGGAAATGGGCGACCCATGCTGCCTGCACGAGCAGGCCATTTTTCTGAGCTATTGCCAACGATATAGTTAGCTTCGGTTTGACCAAACATTTCGTTCACCGTGACATCGAGCGCTGACTGAGTCCAGTTGAATACAGTATCGCCAACGGCTTCACCGGCGCTCATGATGGCGCGCAGTTTGAGTTGATAGTGCTTACGCGGCGAGGGAACTGCTTTCATCATTATTTTTAAGGCTGTCGGAAATAGAAAACTATTCGTTACGCTGTATTTTTCCATTAGCGTAAAAGCGTGTTCAGCAGAAAAGCGCGCGCGACTCGCAACAATCGGTTTTCCAAAATAGAGTGCCGGCAGTAATGCATCCATCAGTCCGCCAGTCCAGGCCCAATCTGCCGGCGACCAAAACACATCGTCATCGTGCGGAAACCAATTTTGCGAAGCGACAAACCCAGTCAGATTTCCCAGTAACGCAGACTGCGGCATTAGCGCGCCCTTGGGTGAACCCGTGGTGCCACTGGTATAGATTAATAACGCAGGATCACTCGCGTGGGTCGAGACAGCGTTAAAGGTAGTTGGCTCATTTTTCAATAAATCGTGCCAATCCAATGTGCTGGTACCTTGGCCATCGACAGCGATAACAAATTCGAGTGCAGGGCAGTGCGCACGTATGCCTGTGATGTTAGGCAGACCTGCTTGATCGGTAATAACTAAGGTGGCTGCACTATCTTGCAATCGATATTCCAATGCATCGGGCCCGAAAAGAACCGACATGGGCATAGCAATCGCACCGATTTGATGACAGGCGATGTGAGCAATAGCGACTTCGGGGCGCTGCGGCATTACGATCGCCACTCGATCACCACGCATTACACCGAGTTTAGTTATCGCATGCGATAGTTGATTCGCGCTGCGCTGAAGTTCGGCATAGGTGATGATGCGATCGCCATCTTTTTCATCATCCATATAAATGGCGACGCGATTAGCGTCATTCGCCCAGCGAGTACAGCACCAGTGCGCGATATTAAAATCAGCGGGCACGTGCCAGCGATAATTTTGGTAGAGGTGATCGTAGTGATCGGCCGCAGATGGTCGTGTCATTCGTATTCCCAGCGAAAATGGTATGCTTGTGCTATGTCTTTTGTATTATTGTTTGTACCGCTCAAGCTGTCTGTTTTCGCTATCATACTCACTCTTTTCTGAAGCTCTCCTGTGCTCCATCCTGTTAAGCCCTTCCGCAGCGAATTTATTCCTATCCGTGGCCTTCGCACTCATGTGCGGCATTGGGGTTCGCCTGATGCGCCAAAATTATTTATGCTGCATGGTTGGATGGATGTTTCAGCTTCATTTCAATTCGTCGTCGACAATTTTGCAAACAACTGGCATGTGATTGCGCCTGATTGGCGCGGCTTTGGTCTGACAGAGCGAGTGCAATCAGATTGTTATTGGTTTGCAGATTACCTCGGTGATTTGGAAGCGATCCTCGATCATTATGCGCATGACGAAGCTGTGAATTTGGTTGGTCACAGCATGGGTGGCAATGTGGCGGGTATTTATGCCGGTGTACGTCCTCATCGCGTTGCTAAGCTGGTGAATCTGGAGGGCTTTGGATTGGCAGCGACTGAGCCCACTATGGCACCTGCACGTTATGCGCAATGGCTAGATGAGTTGCGCGAACCGCCCAGCATGCGTGCATATGAAACGATCGATGGTGTGATTGCGCGTTTGATGAAAACTAATCCTAGACTTGCGCGTGATCGAGCAGAATTTTTAGCAGCGCATTGGTCAGCTCAAAACGAGAACGGACAGTGGGAAATTCT
>CAINAY010000436.1 GCA_903846425.1 uncultured Noviherbaspirillum sp. | reverse complement strand
GATGGTCGATTTTTTAATCGAGCCTCCCAAGCTTGATACTCAGCCTTGTACTAATTGGCGTGAAAAATTAGGGTTGGTTGTTGATCCAACAGCTGTCCATTTTTCTGGCAGTTATTCCTTAGACTGTGGTGAGCGAGTGCTGGTATTGCATGCGCATACGATGAATCATGCGCGCTATTTCGACGTAGTTTTTCGTCAACTGTGGCGTGAGCTGGGTGGCAGCATTACTGGTGTGATGCGCGAAGAAAAAAAATCAGAAAGTGCACGCGAACTGCTGCAATGGGAATCACCCACATTGGCACAGATTATTCGTGACATTAATAAGCACAGCAATAATGTGATGGCGCGTCAATTATTAATGAGTCTCGCCGTATCACCTACGAGTACAGCAGCAACACCTGAAGCCGGTGCAGCGCAAGCAAAAGCCTGGTTAGATACGTTAGGCGTTAATTCAAAAACTGTAGTGATTGAAAATGGCGCAGGCTTGTCGCGCAAAGAGCGTTTGAGCGCTGATACCTTGAGTAGGGTGCTCCACCATACTTGGCACAGTCCCTACATGCCAGAATTCATCGCCTCATTGCCGATCGTGGGTGTTGACGGCACGATGATTCGAACGCTTAAAAATTCTGCCGTAAAGACACGAGCGCATATTAAAACAGGCAGTCTGAATGAAGTAGCCAGTATTGCTGGCTATGTGAAAGCAAAATCAGGTCGCTGGATCAGTGTCGTTTGCATGATCAATCATGCCGAAGCGAATTTAGCCAGAACGAGTTTTAACGATTTACTCGAATGGATTTACGAACACTATTAATTCAAAGTGTCGTACTCAATCACAAATTTTCTTGAGTTACTGTCGCGGCATTTTGTTTGGGTTTGAACATGACCGTCGACATCGCACCCAAAATCAGAACGATTGCTGCGTAATCTTGCCAGTGCGGTGTTTCACCAAGTATCCACGCACCTGAAAACGTACCTAACACCGGAATCAACATCACCGACAAACTAGATGCAACGGGGGAAAGTATGCGCGCTAGTTTGAACCACACCACATGGGCGAAGCCAAAAATAATAATCGCGTTGTAGGCTATGCATAACCACTCTACTGAGTTCGGCCAGCGCATGTGCGGGCCCTCAACGATTAGCGCGAATAACGTAATGCAGGTGCTAGCAAATGCGAGCATCCAAAAAGTGAGCGACAAGGTCGGCATATCAATGGCGGTGCGCTTCATCAGCACGGTTCCGAAGCCCCAACCAGCTGCGGCGATCAGCACCAATAATGTTCCTAACGGCTGACCAGAGATTCGCGAAAATTCACTCGACAGTAAAAGCATAGCTCCTGACATAGCCAGCAAAATACCGACTAGAGAAGAGCGATTGATACGATCACCAAAAAACACCAGACCAGCCAAGACTGCCCAAGCGGGCATGGTGTAACCAAGGATGGCAGCGCGACCGGACGACAACATTTTTACGCCGATAATAATCAGCGAGTGCCATATCAGCATGTTGGGGATAGCTAGTTTGATGATGGTGCGGGATTCACCTTTGGGAATGGTGAGCGAAACACCTTGCACTCGCGCTACGAGCCAGATGACAGCGAGGCCCCCAACCATACTTAGCACGCGAAAAGTCAGCGGCGGAAATTCACGCACACCTATTTTCATGACGGGCCAATTCAGGCCCCAGAACAGCGTTAAAAGCGCAAGCAGCACCAGATCTTTGCGGTTGAGATGTCTCATGGGGCGTGACAATAGCATGACCGGCTACAATATCGGGGACTCCCTGGCCACAAACTTTTCAATTCGACTATCGTGACATTCACTGAAAAACTAGCTGTTGCAACAGCAAACCATCATTCTTTGCTCTGCGTTGGATTGGATCCCGATCTGGCCCGGTTCCCTGCCGAATTTAAAGATAAGCCGGATGCGATTTTTTTGTTTTGCAAAGCCATCATCGATGCTACTGCTAGCTATGCTTGTGCTTTCAAGCCGCAAATCGCTTATTTCGCAGCGCTGGCTGCTGAAGATCAACTGCAAGCGATCTGTGATTATCTGAAACAAAACTATCCTGATATTCCGGTTGTGCTGGATGCTAAGCGCGGCGATATTGGTTCCACTGCTGAGCAATACGCACGCGAGGCATTCGAGCGTTACGACGCCGATGCGGTGACTTTAAATCCGTATATGGGATTTGATTCCGTTGCGCCGTATTTGGAATGGAAGGATCGTGGTGCCATTATCCTGTGCCGCACATCGAATCCCGGCGGCTCGGATTTGCAATTTCTGACGATTGATGGCGTTCCTTTGTATCAGCACGTTGCGCGCATGGTGTCAGAAAAATGGAATCAACACGGCCAGTGTGGCTTAGTGGTGGGTGCAACTTTTCCTCATGAGCTTGAGCAAGTTAGAAAAATCGTCGGCGACATGCCGTTGCTAGTGCCCGGTATCGGTGCACAAGGTGGTGATATTGAAGCAACCGTAAAGGCGGGGCGTAATTCGACAGGTGCAGGCATGATGATTAATTCATCGCGCGCCATTCTTTACGCAAACCCTGAGGGTAATGAGAGTTTTGCTGAAGCGGCATCGCGTGTCGCGCTGCAAACACGCGATGCCATCAACCAGTTTCGTTAAAACTAATCATGGTGGTGCTGTTTAAAGCGCCAGCGACCATGATTAGTGACCTCAACGACAGCTAAATGTAGGGGCCGTGCCTTAAGCCAGCCTCGGCAAAAAATGATCACCGATCATTAAGATCGGTGCGGTTATCACCATCTGACGAAACCATCCAAAGGCAACGGCCAGCGGAGTATGGGTAGGCTCAAGGTGATTGAAAATCGTGATCGAAAATTTCGATACGGTTATTCAAAAAATGGGATGCGCGCTAATAATTGGCTTGTATATGAATTTGAAGTTCGATCATCAAATTTTCAGACAGCCGGTAAAAATTGTCTTGAGTGTTCGACATAATCTGATGCAATAAGTGCCTTGCTGTCAGCCGAACAACGCACAATTTTATTTTTTAAAGTTGCTGCATAAATTTCAGCAAGCCTTTTAGTGCATGTTCTGCGGTCTGTGTTCGCACAGAATGTCGATCACCAGCAAATACGACTCGCTCTGTATGCACACGCTTTTCGCATGCCCAACCAAAACAAACCGTGCCCACGGGCTTACCGGGAACCGCTCCACCAGGCCCTGCGATACCCGTCGTTGAGAGCGTGATGTGTGCATCGGTATTCGCAAGTGTGCCCTTGGCCATCTCGGCCGCGACTTCTTCGCTGACGGCTCCGTGCTGTGCGAGGAGTGCTTCTGGTACTTCTAAAAATTGCGTTTTCGATCCATTCGAATACGTCACAAAGCCACAGTCAAACCACTCTGACGAACCGGGAATATCAGTAATCGCTTGCGATATGCTGCCGCCAGTAATGGATTCAGCCGTTGCTAGCAACCAGCCGCGCTGCTTGAGTGCTTTGCCGACTTCGGTGGCGAGTTCATTCAATGGGTCCATCACCGGTTCCTTTTTTTACGTCGCATCAGAGCGTCGTAACAGAGTTAAATAAAACGCCAAAGCGCAAACACCAGCAAGGTAAAGAACGCTGCGATGATGTCGTCGCCCATCACACCAAACCCGCCTTTAAATTTTTGCTCAAACTGACGTATCGGTGGAGGTTTGATCATGTCAAATGCACGAAATACTAAAAAAGCCCACAGCTGTACTTTAAAACTCGCCGGTGTGACGAATAACATCACGAGCCAGATAGCAATAATTTCATCCCACACCATCGCGCCGTGATCTAACACGCCGAGTGCATGTCCTGTTTTATTGCATGCCCATACGCCGACAATAAATCCAATAATGATGATCCAAGCCCACGTTGTGGGCGTCATGATGTCTGGCCAACGCACTGAAAGTGCATGGAACAATAACCAGCCAAACAACGTGCCGACCGTACCAGGCACAATGCGAGAGAGACCGCTACCCAAACCCAGCGACAAAATATGGGCGGGATGGGACAGCATGAAATTCACCCCAGGACGAAGAATCGGCGCTCTCTCTAAGGCAGGGCTGGGTGTTGAAGAATTCACGATGAGTGTTTAGTTGAAATGATCGAAGGATTGATTGACGGCTGAAATGAGTTTGCCTTGCTGATCCTGTATTTCAATACCGGATCCTTTGTCTAACCGGCCAATGCAGGTGACCTGAGTCTGACTGCGCTGTCCGGCATCGATAACAGCTTGATGTTTATCTGCAGGTGCGCTGAAACATAATTCATAGTCATCGCCACCGTTCAATGCCAACGCGTAGCGTGTATCGATAGTTTGACTGCTTAATGCCTCACCGAATGGAAGATCATCAACAAACAGGGTAGCACTCAGTGATGACTGATTGATTAAATGACTAAGGTCACCCAACAAGCCATCAGATACATCAATCGCAGCGCTGGCAATACCGCGCAAAGCCAAACCCAGCGCTACACGTGGTTCGGGTCGGTGCAGCCGTTTAGAAGCCTTCGCGAATAGATCAGGCGCAAGAGTGCGTTTGTTTTGCAAAACTTCTAAAGCAAGGCGTGCATCGCCTAAGGTTCCTGAGACCCATAATTCATCGCCTGCTTGCGCGCTGCTGCGTTTGAGTGCCAGTGTGTTTGGCACACTACCGATCACGGTGATGCCAATCGCGAGAGGTCCGCGCGTGGTATCGCCACCCATGAGTTCAATATCCTGTGCATCGGCCAGATGGAATAAACCTTCGGAGAAGGGTTGAAGCCAATGCGGGTCGGATGTCGGTAAAGCCAGTGCTAAGGTAAAGCTGATGGGTTGCGCGCCCATAGCCGCGAGATCGGAAAGATTCACCGCCAGCGCTTTATGACCCAAATCGTAGGGGTTGGCACCTGCAAAAAAATGCCGACCTTCAATCAGCATGTCGGTAGAGACTGCTAACAGCTCTCCAATCGGTGGTTGGAGTAACGCACAATCATCACCCACCCCAAGTTGTACGGGGCCACCCGCTCGTGAGCTGCGTTTGAAATAACGAGCTATCAGTTGAAATTCGCTAAGCATGCACTGATTCTACCTAAGAGTGCCGCTAATGAACCTATCTTGGGACAGGGTGTTCGGAAATCGGCCGTCTGATAAAATCCAATACCGAGCATGACGCATCAAAGAAAGTTGCCCCTACATGGAATCAGATAACAACCAAAAAGAGCTCCGTCAGCAATTTCGTCAGGCGGCTCTTGAGTACCACGAATTCCCCTCTCCAGGAAAAATCAGCGTCACCCCCACCAAGCAGCTGACTAACCAGCGCGATCTGGCACTGGCCTATTCGCCCGGGGTGGCGGCGGCTTGCGAAGAGATCGCGGCGGATCCTGCGAATGCGTTTCGCTATACCGCCCGCGGCAATCTGGTGGCGGTCATTACCAATGGCACTGCAGTGCTGGGTCTGGGGAATATTGGACCGCTGGCGGCCAAGCCAGTTATGGAAGGCAAGGGCGTTCTGTTTAAGAAGTTTGCTGGTATTGATGTGTTCGACATTGAGATCAACGAATCCGATCCCGATAAATTAGTCGACATCATTGCCGCGCTAGAGCCTACCTTTGGCGGCGTTAACTTAGAAGACATTAAAGCACCCGAATGTTTTTACATTGAACGTAAATTGCGTGACCGGATGAAAATTCCAGTGTTCCATGATGATCAACATGGAACCGCCATCATCGTTGGCGCAGCAATTTTGAATGGCCTAAAGGTCGTTGGTAAAGATCTAAAAAAATGTAAATTAGTAGTATCAGGTGCAGGCGCTGCAGCCTTAGCGTGTTTAGATCTTATCGTCGATCTTGGATTTCCGATCGAGAATATCTTTGTCACTGATTTGGCCGGTGTAGTTTACAAAGGCCGCAAAGAATTAATGGATCCGGACAAAGAACGCTTTGCGCAAGATATCGCTGCACGTACCTTGGCTGAGGTAATTCCTGGCGCAGATATTTTCCTCGGTCTGTCTGCGGGTGGTGTGCTCAAACCTGAGATGGTGCGCGCGATGGCCGAGCGTCCGTTGGTACTCGCATTGGCAAATCCAACGCCAGAAATTCTTCCCGAAGAAGTGCGTGAAGTACGTGACGATGCGGTGATAGCGACGGGTCGTTCGGATTATCCGAATCAAGTAAATAACGTGCTGTGCTTTCCGTATATTTTTCGTGGCGCACTCGACTGCGGTGCGACGACGATCACGCGCACGATGGAAATTGCGACGGTTCATGCGATTGCAGAATTAGCGCAGGCAGAACAATCGGATGTGGTTGCAACGACATATGGCGTGACTAACCTTGCTTTTGGCGCCGACTACATCATCCCCAAGCCGTTTGATCCGCGTTTGATGCTGAAAATTGCACCTGCTGTTGCACTAGCTGCGCAAAAATCAGGTGTAGCACAGCGTCCTATCAAAGATATCGCCGCTTACACCGACAAGCTGCAGCAATTTGTTTATCACAGCGGTAGCTTAATGAAGCCTGTGTTTGCCATGGCTAAAAAAGCTCCAGCAGCAAAAAAACGCATCGTGTTTGCAGAGGGTGAAGAAGAACGCGTATTACGTGCAGTGCAGGTAGTGATTGATGAAGGTCTGGCTAAACCTATCTTGATTGGTCGCCCTGCCGTGTTAGCGCAGCGTATAGAGCGTTATGGATTAAGGCTTCGACCAGAGATTGATTTTGATGTGATCAATCCCGAGCGTGATGACCGCTATCGCTCATACTGGGAAACCTATTTATCGATGACCCGCCGCAAGGGCATCACCGAGCAGTACGCTAAGCTAGAGATGCGTCGTCGTCATACGCTGATTGGTTCCATGGCGATTCATAAAGGTGATGCCGACGGCATGATATGCGGCACCTTCGGCACCGTTAATTTGCATCTGCATTACATCGATCAAGTACTCGGTCGTCGTGCGGGAGTAAATACGTATGCAGCGATGAATGCCTTGGTGCTGCCGGATCGTCAGGTGGTGCTTGTTGATACACACGTCAATGAGACTCCGACAGCTGAACAGATCGCTGAAATTACCATCATGGCGGCTGAAGAGATGCGACGTTTTGGTTTGCATCCCCGTGCCGCTTTACTTTCGCATTCTAACTTTGGCAGTAGTAATAGCGAATCCGCTTGCCGTATGCGCGAAGCATTGAGTCTAATTCGTGCGCGAGCTCCTGAATTGGAAGTCGATGGTGAAATGCACGGTGATGTCGCACTTGATGCGCACACGCTGCGTCAAGCCATGCCGGATACACCGCTCAAAGGCGATGCCAATCTGTTGGTATTTTCTAGTATGGATTCGGCCAATATCGCTTACAACTTATTGAAGGTGGCTGCGGGTAATGGCGTGGCGATTGGCCCGGTCTTACTCGGCTGCGCACGTGCTGTTCATGTCTTGACGCCGTCAGCGACAGTCCGCCGTATCGTCAATATGACCGCACTGGCGGTGGTAGACGCGGTATCGCAGCGTTAAGGCTGACTTAGTTGATACAGGCCGTCGCGCCCAATCCGGGTCGACGGCCTTTATTCTTTTTATGCAGATAAATTCCCTGATTTACAATACGGCTCAGTTTCGTCCCTGAGGACCAGCATTTGACTGCCATCCCGCTTGCCGTTGATCTCGACGGAACACTGATACTGACCGATACCCTGCATGAGTCCGCGGTGCGGGCTCTGCGTTCCCATCCGCTACAGACACTGCAAATTCCGCTGTGGCTAGCCCAAGGCAAGGCCTATCTCAAGCAGCGGCTGGCGAACCTCACTGAATTTGATGCGTCTGCATTACCTTACAACCATGATTTGATCGCCTGGTTAAAAGACCAGCGTGCGCTAGGTCGCCGTTTAATCCTGTGTACAGCGTCCGATCGCTTGATGGCTGATGCCGTTGCGAATCATCTGGGTATTTTTGATGAAGTAATGGCTAGCGATGGCGTTAATAATCTGAGTGCTCGTCATAAAGCCGCTGCACTTAAAGAGCGCTTTGGTCATCAGGGATTTGAT
>CAINAY010000435.1 GCA_903846425.1 uncultured Noviherbaspirillum sp. | reverse complement strand
TCGGTACAGATACGTGCACAGCCATAGCCCGCAGCAAACACGCCACTCACTGCCATATAGGGTCGTTGTTTGCGTGAGTAGAACCACAACACAATGAATAACAACACACCATCAATCAGCGCTTGATAGATAGGTGATGGATGACGCGGCAAACTATCAACATTCGGCCATATCATCGCCCACGGTAAATTACTGTCCGCAATGCGACCAGGTAATTCGGCGTTAATGAAATTACCTATGCGACCGGCAGCGTAGCCGAGAGGTACAAGGGGAGCAATTAAATCCATCACTTCCATTAAGCGTCGACCGTGAAATCTAGCCCACACGCCCATGGCAAATAGCACGCCTAAGAATCCACCATGAAATGACATGCCGCCATTCCACACCGCGAGTATTTCTTTAGGATGATCAATATAGTAAGCAGGGTGGTAAAAAAGGACTTCACCCAATCGTCCGCCGATGATCACACCCAGCACACCGTACGTGAGCATGTCGTCTAAATCAGCATTCGTCCAACCGGCGCTCGCCATGTGAGGCTGTTTAATCCGCAGCCGACCTAAAGCAATGAATAAAACAAAAGCCGTTAAGTACATGATGCCGTACCAGCGCACCACCAGAGGGCCGATAGCAAGAGCAATAGGATCTGGGAGAGGGTGAATCAGCATCCGTGAGTCTTTCGCATGAGATTGATAAATGCAGTCAGTACGGGTGAATCATTATCGCTTCGCCAGGCTAATCCGATTTCTATGCGCGGACTCGCTTCTTTGAAAGCGCGATATTCCACGCCAGGGCGTTTTAAGTTAGAGACGGATTGTGGCACAAGCGCGATGCCCATACCCGCAGAGACTAAACCAACAATAGTTTGCATTTGGATAGCCTCTTGCCCGATGTGTGGCGTAAGTCCGGCGTCACGAAAGCAGCCAAGAATCATGTCATGAAATGCAGGTGCAATGCGACGCGGAAAAATAATCAGCGGTTGTTCTGCGCATGCTTGTAGTGGAATTTTTCCTTTGAGTCGACTGAGTGCACTGCCTTCAGTAATCGCTAGCATCAGTGGTTCGGAAAAAATAGGCAGATAACTCAGCTCTATTTTGAGTTTGTCGGGAAGTGGTGGAATCAAAATTCCAAGATCGAGTTTGTTTTCCGCCAGTAGGTTGAGTTGCACATCGGTGGTGGCTTCTTGCAGTTCAATATGTACCGACGGATACGCCGTTCTGAATTCACGCAGCGAACTCGGAAGCACGCTGTAATCGGCACTGGAAACGAAAGCGATTGAAAGTTGCCCGGATTCGCCAGCGGCAGCACGCATGGCCAGTGTTTTTAATGCGCTGGCTTGTTGCAGCAGTCGTCTGGCTTCAGGAAGTAAGGCGCGCCCCGCAGCCGTCAATGCCACGCTGCGTCGAGTGCGGTCGAACAGCGCCGTACCTAGCTGCGATTCAAGCGACTGTATGGCTTGCGATAGCGGTGGCTGAGTCATGTGCAAGCGATCGGCCGCGCGACCAAAATGCATTTCTTCGGCCACCGCCACAAAATATCTCAGTTGACGCAGATCGGTAGTCATTATGGCAAGGTCTGTAATACGTAAAAAATATCAATAATGCTTAAATCATATATTTGACAAGTACTTTCGCGCAAGGCAATGTGATGGCTGTGATGCTAAACCGCGCACCAGCCGGCAGCATTCGTCAATTTTTCGATGGGAGACTTAGTCATGGCCGGAAATGATCGCTCTAAAAATATTACGCAAGGTGTCGCGCGTAGCCCGAATCGCTCGATGTATTACGCGATGGGATACCAAAAATCAGATTTCGACAATCCAATGATTGGTGTGGCAAATGGTCATTCGACGATTACGCCATGTAACTCCGGTTTGCAAAAACTGACTGACGCTGCGATTGAAGCGACACGAACTGGCGGTGGCAATCCTCAAGTATTTGGTACACCGACGATCTCGGATGGTATGTCGATGGGTACCGAAGGTATGAAGTACTCGCTGATTTCGCGCGAAGTGATCGCTGATTGTATTGAAACCTGTGTGCAGGGCCAGTGGTTAGATGGTTGTGTTGTGATTGGTGGATGCGATAAAAATATGCCGGGCGGGATGATCGCTATTGCGCGCACGAATGTGCCGAGCATTTATGTCTATGGCGGCACCATCAAGCCAGGTAACTGGAAAGGTAAAGATTTAACTATCGTCTCCGCATTCGAAGCCGTGGGTCAATTCACCGCTGGAAAAATGTCGGATGAAGATTTCGAGGGCATCGAGCGTAACGCTTGCCCGACTACCGGTTCATGCGGCGGCATGTTTACTGCCAACACCATGTCATCGTCATTTGAAGCATTGGGCATGTCGTTGATGTATTCATCCACGATGGCTAACCCTGATGATGAAAAAACAGTATCAGCGGCCGAATCCGCTCGCGTTTTGCTAGACGCCGTTAAAGCGAATCGTCGCCCGCGCGACATTATCACTCGCAAATCGATTGAGAACGCCGTTGCCGTCATCATGGCCACCGGCGGTTCAACCAATGCAGTGTTGCATTACTTAGCGATTGCTCATGCAGCAGAAGTTGAATGGACGATTGATGATTTTGAGCGCATGCGTAAAAAAGTACCCGTGATTTGTAACCTCAAACCGTCTGGTGAATATGTGGCGACTGATCTGCATAAAGCGGGTGGCGTGCCTCAAGTGATGAAGATTTTGCTCAACGCTGGTCTGTTACATGGCGATTGCATGACCATCACCGGTAAAACACTGGCCGAAGAATTAAAGAACGTGCCTGATACACCAGCGGCTGGCCAAGATGTGATTCGCACCATCGACAAGGCTTTGTACAAAGTCGGTCACCTCGCCATACTAAAAGGCAATCTCGCGACCGAAGGCTGTGTAGCAAAAATTTCTGGCCTTAAAAATCCTGTCATCACTGGCTCAGCACGAGTGTTTGATGATGAGCCTTCAGCCATGGAAGCCATCGTCGCCGATAAAGTTAAAGCAGGTGAAGTTGTTGTGCTGC
>CAINAY010000434.1 GCA_903846425.1 uncultured Noviherbaspirillum sp. | reverse complement strand
GCCATGGGTTTTGTCTCACCGGTGAACTCTGTGTTGGAAGCGTTTGGCCTTGATAAAGATGCGCGTGGCAATGCCAAGGCGACGACAGATGGTGATGGTTGTTACCAGACATCGGTACCGAAAGTGTTTGCTGCAGGAGATATGCGTCGCGGCCAGTCCCTGGTGGTATGGGCGATACGCGAGGGTCGGCAGTGTGCGCGGGCAGTCGATGAATTCTTGATGGGTTCGTCAGTATTGCCGCGTTAAACGGGTGCAGTATTGATGCAATGAAAATGCCCGCATGATTGGCGGGCATTTTATTTTTACCATTGATTCCTCAGATGTTTTGTGCGCTATGTTCTGAATTGAAGGTCCGGTGAACTACAATAGCCCTTTTAAACCATAACGAATCTCACTTCTTGTGCCCAACCTCGTAGATATTCGTGATTTGCATTTCGGTTATAACGAGCGGCCTATTCTCTCTGGGCTGAATATGCAGTTTCCCAAGGGCGGCGTCATCGCAGTTATGGGAGGCTCGGGATCAGGTAAGACGACGGTGCTGAGGTTAATCGGCGGTCAGATACGCGCGCAATCAGGGAGTCTGGCCGTTGATGGTCAAGAGGTTAGTGGTTTAAACGTCGCCGATTTATATGCCATGCGCCGACGTATGGGGATGTTGTTTCAGCACGGCGCGCTATTCACTGATCTCACCGTTTTTGATAACGTCGCATTTCCTATTAGAGAAAATACGCGCTTGCCCGAGACTATGATTCATGATTTGGTCTTGATGAAGCTACAAGCCGTTGGGCTATCGAACGCTGCGGCATTGAAGCCCGCTGAAATTTCCGGAGGAATGGCACGTCGCGTTGCTTTGGCGCGCGCCATTGCGCTGGATCCCCAATTAATTATGTATGACGAGCCCTTTGCAGGACTTGATCCGATTTCTATGGGTGTGACCGCTAATCTCATTCGCAAATTAAACGATGCGCTGGGTTCAACATCAGTTGTGGTGTCGCATGATGTGCATGAATCGTTCAGCATTGCAGATTATGTGTATTTTCTTTCGCAGGGAAAAATTGTCGCGCACGGAACGCCAACACAGATGCGCGAATCCGACGATCCCTATGTTAAGCAGTTCGTGAATGCTGAACCTGATGGCCCCGTACCTTTCCACTATCCTGGAAAAACTATCGCTGAGCAGCTGGGTATGAAAGCACGCGGATGAATTTAATTCTTGATCTGCTAGCGCAGTTGGGCGCAACTGTTCGAACGAGACTAGAGGGGCTGGGAGCTGCGTCACGCACCTTTGTAGCCTTGATATTAGCTTCACCTAGCGTATTTCGCAGGCCGCGATTGGTGACAGATCAAATTCATTTCATTGGTAATTATTCTCTCGTCATTATTGCGGTATCTGGTTTGTTTGTGGGCTTCGTGTTGGGTCTGCAGGGCTATTACACACTGAATAAATATGGTTCAGAGCAAGCGCTGGGTTTGTTGGTGGCCTTGTCGCTGATACGTGAGCTGGGACCGGTAGTTACCGCACTGCTGTTTGCAGGACGTGCAGGGACATCATTAACCGCAGAAATCGGTTTGATGAAAGCCGGCGAGCAATTGGCTGCGATGGAAATGATGGCGGTTGATCCGATGAAACGAGTACTGGCCCCACGGTTTTGGGCTGGAGTGATTTCTATGCCCGTGCTAGCCGCTATATTCAGCGCGGTCGGGGTGTTGGGCGGTTATATTGTTGGTGTTCAGCTAATCGGCGTTGATGAAGGGGCATTCTGGTCGCAGATGCAAGCCGGTGTTGATGTCTGGGCCGATGTATTGAACGGTGTCATTAAAAGTTTTGTGTTTGGTGTGGCGGTTACATTTATTGCGCTCTACGAGGGTTTTTGCGCTGCGCCGACGCCTGAAGGAGTAGCACGAGCCACTACACGCACCGTCGTGATTGGTTCATTGATGGTGTTGTGGCTGGACTTTCTGCTCACCGCACTCATGTTTAGCTGAGGAAGACATGCAACGTAAATCTCTAGATGTGTGGGTTGGTTTATTCGTGTTGTTGGGCGCGATAGCCATCATGTTCCTGGCCCTCAAGGCAGGCAATATGAGCTCAATGAGCTTTGGCCCCAGCTATGCCCTGGTCGCGCGCTTTGACAATATTGGCGGCTTAAAGCCACGTGCGCCGATCAAGAGTGCGGGCGTGGTGGTCGGTCGGGTAGAGCGCATTGCGTTCGACGACAAGACATTTCAGGCACAGGTAACGATGCGTTTACAGTCGGAATTTCAGTTCCCGCGCGATAGCTCAGCTAAAATTCTGACGTCGGGGTTGCTGGGTGAGCAGTACATAGGATTAGAGCCTGGTGGCGACACAAAGAATTTTGCTGAAGGTGAGCGGATTAAAAGTACACAATCGGCGATCGTTCTTGAGAATTTGATTAGCCAGTTTTTGTTTAGCAAGGCAGCCGAAGGAAGCGGCGGGGAGAAAAAATGACGGGCCCACAACGATTGATACGATGGAGCACCATCGTGATGGCGGCGTTTCTCATGACCGCCTGCGCGACCACCGTGCCGGGTGCCGGCAGCGACCCACGCGACCCTTATGAAAACTATAACCGGTCGATGTTCACTTTTAACAAGTCTGTTGACGACAACGTGCTCAAGCCGGTCGCCACGGGTTATGTGAAAGTGGTTCCCGATCGGGTTCGTGAAGCGATTGGAAATTTCTTTGCCAATATAGGCGATGTATGGACCGCTGCGAACAATTACTTGCAGGGTAAGCCGAAAGACGGCACCACCGATTTGGTTCGGGTAATTTTTAATTCAACTATCGGTATCGCTGGCTTGATCGATGTGGCTACCCCTATGGGATTGCCTAAGCATGAAGAAGATTTTGGTCAAACGCTTGCGGTATGGGGTGCTAAGTCTGGACCCTATTTCGTTTTGCCTATATTTGGGCCCAGCACGGTGCGCGATGCCTTAGCCAAGCCAATTGATTTGTATGCTGACCCATTAACGGCTTCCAGTGATGTCCCCGTTCGTTTCAAAAATACAGGTCGTGCACTTCGGCTTGTGGATGATCGCGCTTCCATTCTGGACACCACGAATATTATGGAAGCCGCTGCACTTGATCCCTATCAGTTTTATCGGGATGCTTACCTTCAACGTAGAGAGAGCCGCGTACGTGACGGTAAAGATTAATCTGTTGCTACAGAAGTACGGTTAGTTACTTTGCTTTTGATCAGGCGCCTTGGCCTTCTGTATCATCGGGTCTTTAGGTCGTATAAGTCAGCGGCCTTTTCCACCCACAGACGCGGGCTTTTTATGTTTAATTTACGAATTTTTTGCACAGTCTTGTTTTCGGCTTTTCTGTTCTCAGCCGGCGAGGTCAGTGCGCAGCAAGAAGCACCCGACGTCCTCATCAAACGGGTGAGCCAAGAAATTCTAGATTTAGCTAAAACAGATAAGCAGATACAGGCCGGTAACCAGCAGCGCATCATTGAGGTTGTCCAAAACAAGGTCATCCCTCATGTAAATTTTCAACGCATGACAGCGCTGGCAGCCGGCCGGTTCTGGCGCGAAGCGACCCCTGAACAACAGGCTGCACTGACAACGGAATTTCGTACCTTGTTGATCTACACCTACTCTGGAGCCATTGCGCAGGTACGAAATCAAGTTCTGGAATTCAAACCCATGCGCGCAGCGGCAGAAGATGATGAAGTCGAGGTGCGTTCCATGGTGCTGCAGCCGCGCGGCGAACCGATACAGCTAAACTACCGTCTGGAGAAAACAGCAGCAGGTTGGAAAATTTATGACGTCAATATTCTTGGCGCTTGGCTGGTAGAAACCTACAAGGGCACCTTTTCCACTGAAATTGGCAAGAGCGGGATCGATGGCTTGATCAAGGCGCTGGCTGAGCGCAATAAGCGACTCGCTGTTACACCGCCCAAACCAATCAAGAGCTGATATGAGTTTTGCCCCGACTTCCATCACTATGGCTGACGCCGCCGATGTGCTGCGCGAGGGCATGCAAGCCATAGTGGAGGGCGCGACTACGATCGATCTTTCTGGTCTGACCCATTTTGATTCCTCTGCCGTGTCGGCCCTGTTAGCTTGGCAGCGTGCAGCGACCGAAAAAAGTGTAAGTCTGGAGCTAGTAGGTTTGCCTGCAGGTTTGCTCAGTTTGGCCAAGTTATACAGCGTGGATACACTGCTCTAGGGCTTTGTTCTAGCGCTTTCTTCATGTTAGCTCTGCTGGCATGTTCGCTAGGGCAAGTGTCAGCCCTCAAATCCCCTATAATCAAGGACTTTGCACGCACATAGTCGCGCTGGCAGCATTCGCCTTGTTTCTCCCTTCATGACCGCCATTCACATAGATAACATTAAAAAGCGCTACGGCTCCTTGCAGGCTTTGGGCGGTGTTTCGCTGAAAATTGGTGCTGGCGAATTTTTTGGTCTGTTAGGTCCGAATGGCGCGGGTAAAACCACCTTAATTTCCATCATTGCCGGTTTGGCGCGTGCCGATGAGGGTAGCGTCGCCATCCAAGGTCACGATGTGGTTACGGATTACCGAAGTGCGCGCCAGTGTTTGGGCGTAGTGCCTCAAGAATTGGTGTTTGATCCCTTCTTTACCGTGCGCGAAACATTGCGCATGCAGTCGGGCTACTTTGGC
>CAINAY010000433.1 GCA_903846425.1 uncultured Noviherbaspirillum sp. | reverse complement strand
AGTTTCAGAGGCGATGTCGATCGCTACTTCGATGCTCGGTGCCTCCTGCTCGAGAAAAATTGCAGGCGAATTCGGCTGCTCTAACGACATATCCTTCAAATAAACGCGTTGGATATTAAAAATAGGTTGCTGATCGGCAGCTTGGTTTTGTTCGGACATGAAACGCTTTCGTCAAAGTGAATAAATGCGCAGGACTATTAGGCCTGCAATAAAGGATCAAGCTTGCCTTCGCGGTCGAGCGCTGACAAATCATCAAAGCCGCCCACATGGGTGTCGCCAATATAAATTTGTGGCACGGTACGACGACCGGTTTTTTTCATCATCAAGGCGCGTTGCTCAGGATCGAGATCGATACGAATTTTTTCGATCTCATCGATGCCCTTGGCTTTTAATAATCGCTCTGCCATGTTGCAGTAAGGGCAAACGCCGGTGCTGTACATCAAAACTCGTGCAACCATCGCTGAGTACTCTCTTTCTTAAATTCAGTTAGCGACAGGAAGGCCCTGAGAGCGCCACTCGGTGTATCCACCATCGAGTATGTAGACCTCGCCGAATCCTGCCCGCCTAAATTCAGCCGCCGCACGCGAAGCGCGAACTCCGCTCTGGCAAACCACGAGCACTGGATGAGTTTTATCGAGCTCGCTGACTCGCTTATCGAGATTATCGATAGGAATATTCTTTGAATCACGCAGATGACCTGCGCTGAATTCGTCAGACTTGCGTACGTCGACGATGGATACTTTGCCTTTGTTGAGCAGCTGAATCGCCTGCAAGGTGGATAGGGAATGCTTACCGCGAGTTAAGCTTGGCCAAGCCAACGCGCCCCCAGATACCAGAGCGAGCAAAATGAGCCAGATATTGTCAATCAAGAATTTCACGAAGATCCCATCGTATACATCAAGCGTGCCATTATAAAATAGAAGCTTGAAATTATTCAGCACGGCTTGCAAGCCGTTTCTCTACTCCGCAGATTGTTGACCACTAATGTACAAGATTGTCTTCATGCGCCATGGTGAATCCACCTGGAATCGCGAAAATCGCTTCACTGGCTGGACTGACGTTGACCTGACCGATAAAGGTGAGGAAGAGGCGCGCCACGCCGGCCGCCTGCTCAAAGAAGCGGGTTTGAGCTTTGATTTAACCTACACCTCGGTGCTGCGCCGGGCGATTCGCACATTGTGGATCACGCTCGACGAAATGGACCTGATGTGGCTGCCTACGGTGCACAGCTGGCGTCTGAATGAACGCCATTACGGCGCACTGCAAGGCTTAAACAAGACGGAAACGGCGGCGAAGTACGGCGACGACCAGGTATTAGTTTGGCGGCGCAGCTATAACATCCCGCCTATGCCGCTGGATCCGTCAGATGAACGCGCCTCGTTCCATGACGCGCGCTACGCAGGGCTGAGTCGTGAACAGATTCCACTCACAGAATGTCTGAAAGACACGGTTGCGCGAGTAATGCCGTTCTGGACCGAATCGATAGCCCCCGCTATCCGCAGCGGTAAACGCATCCTGATTTCTGCTCACGGCAACAGTTTGCGCGCGCTGATTAAATCACTCGATGGCATTAGCGAACAGGATATCGTCGGGCTGAACATACCCAATGGCCAGCCGTTGGTGTATGAACTGGACGCCGACCTGCGCCCGATGAAGAGCTACTACCTCGGTGATGCAACGGCTATCGAGGCCGCGATGCAAGCTGTCGCTCGTCAGGGTAAGTCAAGCTAAGCAACGAATGCTATTCATCCGCAGGGCGCTCACGTTCTGGATCGTAGCCACCTTGGCTGCGTCGTCGGCTATGGCCGAGCCATCAGCCAAATCACTGGAACGCAGTCGACAAAAAGAATCCGCCGAACAAGAACGGGCGGAACTTCGCAAGAAACTGTTGACTCTAAAGGAAGACATCGGCAAAACCGAAAAGGCGCGCGGACATGCCGCCGATTCGCTGTCAGCGTCGGAAGCGGCGATATCGAATGCCAATCGAAGCCTGCGCGAACTCGCTGCTGAACAAGAAAGAACCAAAAAACGTCTTGAGAAATTGACGGTCAGTCAGGAAGCCTTAGAGACAGCGGTAGCTCAGCAACGTAATCGACTCGAGAAAATGCTGCGCGGGCAGTATGTCGGTGGTCAGGATGATCGTGTGAAGCTGCTGCTGTCGGGTGAGAACCCGAATCGTATCGCGCGCGAGCTGCGCTATCTGGGCTATGTGTCGGCTGAGCAGTCGAAAGCGATCGACATACTGCAGCAAAATCTGGCGGCCATCGAAGCTAATAAGTTGGATGCGGAAGAAGCCCGCAACGCACTCGAAGACATCGCCGACGAGCAGCGCGAGCAAAAAACGCTGCTCGAAAAAGAAAAAAACAAACGTAAGGCGCTGCTATTGCAACTGTCGTCTCAGCTCAGCTCACAGCGCAAGCAAGCTGGCAATCTGTCGCGCGATGAAGAGCGACTGTCGTCACTGGTTGAAAAACTCGCTGCTTTAATTGCACAACAGCGCAAAGCCGAAGAAGAAGAGGCCAAGCGACGGGCGCGCGCAAAGGCTGAGCAGAAGGAAAAACAAGCTGCAAAGGGACGCTCAGCCGACAAATCTGCCGAGCGGCCCGAAGCCAGCCCGCCCAAAGTAGCCAGCAAGACGGCCCCTGAATCTGAACCCGAACCGCCAACGGTCAGCGACGGCAGTGGATTCGCCAGTATGAAAGGCAAGCTCAAGCTGCCGGTCAAAGGTGAGCTGATGGCCAGTTTCGGCGCGCGTCGTGCGGACGGACCTAACTGGAAAGGCTTGTTTATCACGGCGGCTGAGGGAGCGGAGGTCAAGGCAATCGCGGCCGGCGAAATCATTTTTGCTGACTGGATGCGGGGCTTCGGCAATTTGCTGGTGGTCGATCACGGCGGCCAGTACATGACTATTTATGGCAATAACCAGTCGCTGCTCAAGCGGCCGGGCGACAAGCTGAAAGCGGGAGAGGTGATAGCCACTGTAGGTAATAGCGGCGGCAATGAACAATCGGGTTTATACTTTGAAATGCGTTATCAAGGGCGGGCGATTGATCCGTCCTCTTGGATGAACAGGTGAGACATGGGTAGCAGAATGAAAAATATCGGACTAATTGGGCTCGGCCTTATTGCAGGCATTGCGGGCTCGATGCAGTTCGACGCATTAGCCCAGCGAAATGCGGGTACTCCTCTCCCTATCGAAGAGCTGCGCCAGCTCGCTGATGTATTTGGTTTAATCAAGTCAGATTATGTCGAACCGGTCGAAGATAAAAAATTATTGACCGAAGCTATCTCAGGCATGGTGGCGTCACTCGATCCGCACTCAGCCTATTTAGACAAAAAAGCATTCAAAGAACTACGCGAAGGTACGCAAGGTAAATTTGTCGGTCTGGGTATCGAAGTCGGCATGGAAGACGGCTATGTCAAAGTCATTTCGCCAATTGAAGATTCACCCGCCTACAAAGCAGGATTAAAAGCCGGCGATCTGATTACTCGCTTAGACAGCACGCCTGTAAAAGGCATGACGCTGGATGAAGCCGTCAAACGCATGCGCGGCGAACCCAACACCAAAAT
Source organism: uncultured Noviherbaspirillum sp. (assembly GCA_903846425.1). Taxonomy (GTDB): domain Bacteria; phylum Pseudomonadota; class Gammaproteobacteria; order Burkholderiales; family Burkholderiaceae_D; genus Pernthalerella; species Pernthalerella communis. Next base: position 2,586 of record CAINAY010000433.1, on the reverse strand, counting down.
TACGCTCACCGTCGCACGCAAAGAAGAAGATAAGCCTTTGCTTATTACCATCACGCGCCAAGAAATTCGCGTGCAAAGCGTGAAGGGCAAAATGATCGAGCCAGGTTATGGCTGGATACGTGTTTCGCAGTTTCAAGAACCTACCGTCGATGATTTAGCTAAAAAAATTACCGCACTGTTTCAACAAGATCCAAATATGAAAGGGCTAGTACTCGACCTGCGCAATGATCCGGGCGGCGTACTGCCAGGTGCGATTGGTGTCTCGGCGGCCTTCCTTCCGAAAGACGTACCCGTTGTTTCAACTAACGGTCAGTTACCTGATTCCAAAGCCACCTACTTTGCGCGTCGCGAGTACTACGCCACTCGCGTTGGTGGTGATCCACTGACTCGCATTCCTGAAGCGGCTAAAAAAGTAAAAATGGTAGTGTTAGTGAATGCAGGTTCTGCATCGGCTTCCGAAATCGTTGCGGGCGCTCTGCAAGATTACAAACGCGCCACCATCATGGGCTCACAAACCTTTGGTAAAGGTTCGGTACAAACCATACGTCAACTTTCGGCTGATACGGCTGTGAAGCTGACTACAGCGCGTTACTACACACCGAATGGTCGCTCGATTCAGGCGAAAGGTATCGTGCCTGATTTGATGGTGGATGAATACGCTGATGGCGATGGGATGAATGGCTTGCGCCTGAGAGAAGCGGATCTGCAAAAGCATTTGTCGAACGATAAAGACAAAGAAGCGGGTAACGGCGCCAATGTCGTCGATGAACTCGAAGAACAGAAGCGCATCGCTGCCACTGAGAAAAAACGTAAGCCACTGGAATTCGGCAGCAAAGAAGATTTCCAACTGGCGCAAGCACTGAATCACCTGAAAGGTCAAACAGTGCAGCTATCGAAATCAGCGAAAGTCGAAAACAAAAAAGAAACGACGATTAACAATAATTCGGATGGAAGCGACAAGAAGTAAACGCGCTCTCATTTACTTACCGGCCGCAGTGATGCGGCCGTTTTCATTCCTAGCCTGATGAACGATCAACAACTGCTGCGCTACTCGCGCCACATACTGCTCGATGAGATTGGTATCGATGGCCAAAGCAAACTACTCGCTGCTCATGCGGTGGTGATTGGTGCGGGTGGCTTGGGCTCGCCAGTGGCGATGTATCTCGCCTCGGCTGGCATAGGAAAAATTACGTTGGTCGATCATGATGTGGTTGATCTCACCAATTTGCAGCGGCAAATTATTCACACTACGGCGAGTGTTGGTCAGCACAAAGCCGAGTCTGCAAAACACACCCTCGAACAAATTAATCCTGATACCGAAGTCGTCACGGTCTGTACGCGAGCTGATGAAGCTACGCTGGCCAGCTTAGTAGCGAATGCCACTGTGGTGCTGGACTGTACGGATAACTTTGCAACCCGACATGCCATTAATCGTGCTTGTGTTGAGGCGCGTGTGCCCTTGGTCTCGGGTGCGGCGATTCGTCTGGATGGGCAAGTGGCGGTGTTTGACTCGCGCTCAGGCACGACACCTTGTTACGCTTGCTTGTTCCCGCCGGATCAGCATTTCGAAGAAGAGCAATGCTCAACCATGGGTGTGTTTGCGCCACTGGTCGGCATTATTGGCACGATGCAGGCGGCCGAAGCACTCAAGATTGTGGCTGAGCTCGGCGAATCGCTTGCGCAGCGTTTATTACTGCTAGATGCAAAGCATATGGAGTGGACCAGCATACGCACCAAACGTAACGATGATTGCGTGGTATGCGGGCAGCTATCTAAGTAAGACGCTTAAAGCCTGACTTGAAAACCCGCTTAGGCAACCAACAAGCCCAGCATCAGATCAGCATCGTCTGAGGGCTTGAGATAAAAACCGCTCTTGGCAAAACGATGCCAGCGACCGATCACAAATGCCATCATCATACTGGCCCGAATAGCGGCCTGGTTCTCTGAAATGATGCCCTGAGTCGCGGCCAACTTCCATGATTGTCTGAGTCCCAACTCAACGCGCTCGACAAATTGATTCATACGATGCTGAAGACGCTCATCTTCGTTCACCAACACGTCGCCGATCAGCACTTTGGTCATACCGGGATTTTCTTCTGCAAAGTCGAGCAGCACGCCGGCGATATTGGCCGCCTGAACTTGCCCCGACTCTTCGTTCTGAGTGATCTGATTAATCAGGGTAAAAATACTGGTCTCGATAAATTCAATCAGGCCTTCATACATCTGCGCCTTGCTGGCGAAATGCCTATACAGCGCCGCTTCAGAGACGTCTAACCGAGCCGCTAGCGCTGCCGTTGTGATTTTCTCGCTCTTAGGATTCTGCAGCATGGCTGCTAGTGCCTGAAGGATTTGTAGCTTGCGCTCACCTGGTTTTGTGTTGGCCATGGTTGTTTTCAGTCGAGCAATCGATGGTAACGGCGGAGAAGTCTGGGTTGCCGGAAGGTTTCCTACGTAATGTAACTCAGACTTGGAATCGACCCCCAAAAGCCGCCGGTCGGCTTAGCCTGCACCGAGTTTGCGACGCTGGCGCGCAAGCTGGTTAAGCGATTTTACTTTCACATCAACAAAGTCGGGGCGATGACGTGT
>CAINAY010000432.1 GCA_903846425.1 uncultured Noviherbaspirillum sp. | reverse complement strand
TCTTTGAAGTGAATATCAAGCCGCTCAAAGTTCTTTTTACTTCCCTAATAACTTCTGCTATTTTTCGTGAAGCTGTAATAAAGAAATCGCAAAAAATTATTAAAAATGCCATTTAAATAATGGCGACTTGCGATAAGCAGTTCGAGGGGAGACGACTCATGTACTTGAATCTAGTTGCAGCAGTGCGCGCTGCGATTCCAAAGAAAAAATTCTGGTTAATGTCAGCGGACGAAGCATCCAACTACGCCTCTGGATCCTCTCGCTATTCTGAAAACAAAAGCAGCAAAGATGCCTGCCAAGCCTCTTTGATGGAAATTCTCGAATCGCAAATTATTCCTAATTTGTTAAAAGCGAATGAATCTGCCTCGCCGTTTTTTTCTACCGATGGCGCCCGAACAGAACTTCCAACTCAAGAAGAGATAGTGCGCTTTGCGCAGCTTTGCATTGATGCAGATGCTGATGCGCCTGATACCTTTGTGCAGTCTTTAATTGCAGAAGGATTGGCTTCAGAGGCCATATTTTTGCATTTGCTCGCACCTGCTGCCCGCCATTTAGGTTATCTCTGGGATGAAGATATGTGTGACTTCACTCAGGTGACTATCGGTTTAGTTCGGATGCAGCAGATTACCTTGCGTCTGGGATCTGAATTTCAAGAAAAACGTAAACTAGCCATGGAAGGCATGCGGGCATTGTTTGCGCCTGTTCCAGGTTCTCAACATACCTTTGGTGTGTTGATGGTTTCCGAATTTTTTCGGCGTGAGGGATGGCAAGTATGGATGGAACTGGGTTCATCAGAAGCCACGTTACTCGAAGCCGTTAAAAAAGATTGGTTTGATGTGATTGGTCTGTCAGTCGGTATTGATGCCCATGTCGAATCGTTGACGGACTCTATTCGACATATTCGGTTATCGTCAGCCAATCGCAATGCGAAAATTTTGATTGGTGGGCCCTTGCTAGCTTTGTCCCCAGATTTGTACAAAGAAGTCGGTGCTGATGGTGCTGCAAGCGATGCGGCGACTGCCGTAGAGTTAGCCCGAACTTTGTTTTAACGTGACTCTTGGGTGAAGCACCCACGCTAATCGGGCTTTTCCTTTCGATTAGTTTTTGCCCCCGCCATGGTAATCTCTGCCCTTTGCGCGCAGGTGATTGCCCCTACAGCGGGAGCCACTCTCTGCCTCTAATTCTTTCACTCGAAAATACACCTTCATTTGCCTGCGCTTTTCACTAGCAGATGAACACGATATCCCGTACAGCCCACATCATGTCTAACCAGGAAAATTCAGCAGTAAGTTCAGCATTAAATTCTGATGAAAAGCGCTCATGTGCCTCGCTCGCGACGATTTATTCGATGCGTATGCTTGGCCTTTTTATGGTGCTACCGGTTTTTATTATGGAAGCGCGCCAGTATCCCGGTGGCGATGATCCTTCGAGCGTTGGTTTAGCTATGGGTATGTATGGATTAGTGCAGGCAATTCTTCAAATACCTTTTGGTTTGGCCGCAGATAGATTTGGACGTAAGCGAGTGATTGTGTTTGGTTTGTTGTTACTTGGTGTGGGTAGTATTGTCGCTGCGTGCGCAACGAGCGTGACTGGACTAGCACTGGGACGCGCCATTCAAGGCGGCGGTGCAATCTCTGCAGCGGTGACGGCCTTGTTAGCCGATCAAACGCGTGATCATGTCAGAACCAAAGGCATGGCATTAATAGGTGCAAGCATAGGATTAATGTTCGCGCTGTCGTTAATTATCGGGCCCTTGCTGGCCGCTACCGTGGGCTTGACGGGTATCTTTGGTCTGAGTGCGGCAATGGCGCTAGTAGGTATTTTGATTATTGCGTATTGGACGCCGCACGAAGTCACGTCTGAATCAAAACCAGAGAAGCAGACGTTGTATCAGCTTCGTAAAACTTTATTGCAATCCGATTTATTGCGTTTGGATTTTGGTGTGTTTGTTTTATACGCTGTTCAACTCGCGATGTGGGTAGGCATACCGAGTTTACTCACACAAGCTGGAGTCAGTAGCAAAGATCACGGTTGGGTGTATCTGCCAGCCGTGCTACTTTCATTTGTATTTATGGGGTTGACCTTATTTCGTCTAGAGCGGCGGGGGAAACTAAAACCCTTATTTCTTGCCTCGATAGGTTGTGTCATCGTTGTACTGATAGGCATGTACTACGTATCGCAAACTACACCAGATATTTGGGTGCTTGGTGGTTTGATCTTTTTATTTTTTAGTGGCTTCAATATCCTTGAAGCCAGTCAGCCTAGTCTTGCATCGCGCATGGCTGCACCGGAGTCGCGAGGTGCGGTACTAGGTGTTTACAACACACTGCAATCCTTAGGGATTTTTGCAGGTGGTGCATTGGGTGGAGTAATTAGCCGCGCAGTAGGATTGCCAGGATTATTTTTGGCATGTGCGGCAATTATGGTGCTGTGGCTGTGGGTATCCTGGCCTATGAAATTTGTTTCTTCAACCTCAGCTGCTGTTGATTTGAAATGAGTGAGTAGCTATCGCTAATTCGCTGCTGTGTCATCTCACTAATCTTGCCTTAGAAATTTTTCCAATACAGTCAACCCGGGTTGTACGTGTTCTTCCTGCGGTAAGTGCCCTGTGTTGGGAAGTACATCAAGTCTAACCTTGGGAATGACGTTCAGATAATCTTTGGCATTCGCGATCGGAATCATTGCGTCATTTTCACCCCACATCAATAAGGTATCCGCCTGAATATTTTTTAGTAGCGGTGAGGGATCATTTAGTATGGTCTGATTAAAACGTGCAACGATACTTTTTCTGACGCCGGGCGCGCACATCAAATCATGGTAACGATCAACCATGGCTGGGGTCAGTGAATTTGGATCGGCATAGGCAGGGGCTAAACTCATTTTTAATAGCGGCTTAGGTAGTGCAATCGTCATCGCGCTAAGCATAAATGAGGGTTCGGGTTGTTTGTCGTAGTCGAATCCTTCACTGGCATATCCATCCGGCGAAATTAGTACCAATTTTTCTACGCGCTCTGGATAGGCAGATGCAATGCGCCAAGCGAGTTTGCCACCTAGAGAATTACCAATAAAGCTCGCTTTGCGTACTTCCAACTGGTCGAGCAAGCCCATGATAACGGCGAGGTCATGTGCATCTGAAAAATCATTGTTGTCGTTCTCGCCACTGAGGCCAAAGCCTGGTAAATCGAGTCGTATCACGCGGTAATTTTGTTCAAGCGTCTTCGACCATTCGTCCCAAGTATGTAAGCTGGAACCAAAGCCATGCAAAAATACGAGCGCTGGCGCAGTTTTGGAGCCGCTATCGCGATAGTGAACGTTAGTGCCCGCAATTTTTATAAAAGCAC
>CAINAY010000431.1 GCA_903846425.1 uncultured Noviherbaspirillum sp. | reverse complement strand
TTCTATCATATCCAAGGTATCGCGCGTTTCTTTAAACCCTGCCCAGCTATCTAGCGCAGGAAAAATCACACCAAAACCTTTTTCCCATAGCGCGTCAGCAGAAAGCAAAATACCGTGCTTTTCACAAAATAAAATATACGAATACGGATGATGTCCCGGTGCGCAATGCACTACCCAATCCATCCCGCCAAGGCGTATTTTTTGGTTCGCTTTGACGCTCTCTTCAGCACGAAATTTATCGCAACGCTGACCGGTCGCTTTGAAGGTGAGTAAACGTGTTTCCCAGTTTTCAACGCGCCGAAATTCTGCTTCAGGAACAGACGTACGAACTTTAGGATACGCCTCTTGCAAAATACGATTGCCGCCGCAATGATCGGAATGCAGATGCGTGTTGTAAATTGCATCCAGTGGTCGCCCCGCCAATAAAGCCTGTACCAATTGCAATGTTTGTTCTTCGTGGCTTTTGTAACCGGTATCGACGATCGCTGTTCTTTCATCATCGATAAAAACAATATTGTTCGACGAGAGCCAACCTCTCTCGAGTACATGCATACCATCAGGAAGCTTCATGACTGTACCTTGCGATCAAGGGTTATGTGATCTGTCATTAGGAAAATGACTGCGCGCTGAAATCAGCTCGTGAAAAGCATTGTGCCTCGACTTTATGCGTGATGCCGTTATATGGCTACGCTGAGCCACGCCGACGTTTGATTTCTTGCCAGATCGCGAATTTCTTTGATTCCGATGCAACGCTCCAGTCCATAATTTCTTCAATCGTGCGATGGCAACCTTTGCATAAACCTGAATTGCTATCCATGTGGCAAATGCCTATGCATGGCGAAGGGAACGGCCCCTCATGCTTGAGCGGATCGAAAAGCTGTAAATCTTGCTTAGTACTCACTGAATCACACTCCAGCACGCTGTTTTTTTTCGGCTAGCTTGAGATGAAATTTATCCGCGATGATCACAGCACGCTCGTGCTCGCCTTCGCTGATTTTATCCAAGCCATCCCATGCTTCGACTTTAAAGCGTACACGTCGACCTTCGACGGCGATTACTTCACCACGTATGGTGAGTTGCATACCCGGCGGTGTCGCTGCCAAATGCGAAAAACTAACATGCACACCCAAGCTTTGTTCGCGCGGCCAATCAACGTAAGCCATGATGCCATGCGTACACGCCAACTCCATCAAGCCCACCATATAGCCCGTGGCTAATACCGCCGGCATGTCGTTCGCAAAATCAGTGTGCTCACCAAATAGATGAGGCACTAAGCCACGCTCAGGCACGGTGGTTTGCCATTCAAATGTCACACCGGGTTGTAATTCTGGACTCATCACTCGCCTCGTATCTTAATCATCGTGCAGCCGTTTTACGCAGCACGCTTACTTGCTATCGCCGTACCTGCACGACTGGATGACTGTCGGCCCAGATGCGTAGAAATAAATTCACCCGCCTCCACAACCGCGTCGAGTGAAATACCGGTCTCAATACCTAAACCCTGCATCAGATACAACACATCTTCGGTCGCTACATTACCCGTCGCTCCTTTGGCATAAGGACAACCACCTAAACCAGCAACCGACGAGTGATAAATCGATACACCCACTTCTAACGCAGCGTAAATATTCGCCAAGGCCTGACCATACGTATCGTGAAAATGACCCGAGAGCTGATCTAATGGAAATTCACGCGCCGCATGCTCGAACACGCGTCTGACTTTTCCTGCGGTTGCCACACCGATGGTGTCAGCAACATCAATTTCATCGCAACCCAAATCACGCATGCGCCGAACAACATCGCTGGCCGCTTCAGCTGTGACTTCGCCTTGATAAGGGCAGCCCAAGGCACAACTCACACTGCCGCGCAATCGTAAGCCATGCTGTTTAGCGGCATTCGCCACTTCGCGAAAACGTTCTATCGATTCAGCAATGGAGCAGTTAATATTTTTTTGCGAGAAGGCTTCCGATGCTGCACCAAATATCACCACTTCATCAACACGAGCTGCGAGCGCTGCTTCGAAGCCTTTCATATTCGGAACCAATGCTGAATAAATCGTACCTGGCTTGCGAGTGATGGCATTCATCACATCCGTCGAAGTCGCCATTTGCGGTACCCACTTAGGAGAGACGAATGAGGCTGCTTCAATATTAGGGAATCCCGCAGCGGTTAGACGATTTACCAAATCGATTTTTATCTCAGCAGAGATCGTTTGCTTTTCATTTTGCAAGCCATCGCGCGGACCGACTTCAACAATTTTTACTGCCTTGGGTAATCCGGTGGTGCTCATGCATTCTCCTGATGAATAAATGTCAGCAACTGCGCACCTTCGGCGACCTGATCGCCAACGGCATACAGTAACTCAGCAATGCTACCTTTCGATGGCGCACTAATCGTGTGCTCCATTTTCATCGCTTCCATAATTAATAGCGGCGTACCTTGTTCAACCACTACGTCGGGTGCCACTAACAAGCTCACAATTTTGCCTGGCATAGGCGCAGTCAATCGGCCTGCCTCAGCTTCGAGTTCACCGGCATGCGCAATCGGATCGCGCCAAAGCAGCTGCCAGTGATAGCCCTCATAAAACACATGAAACATTTCACTAGCGCGAACCCCATGCGCGCTTATATTTTGCCCATCCACACTACAACGTAAATGTGCACCATCGCGCTGAATATCCGTTACTGCACAATCAGCATGGGCCGAACTAAATACCAACTGATTGTTTTGATAGGTCAGCATCAGTGCATGCTCGCCCGATGCATCACTAAATTGAAGCGCGCGCGATAACTCACTATTCATACGCCAACCCGTCGGCGATGACCATGGATCGGCAGATACCGCGCGCTCATCTACAGTCAGCATCATCGCTGCTAAACTGAGCGCAGTAAGCGACGGTGTAGGCGGTGCAGGAAATAACTCAGCGTGATGACGTTCTATCAATCCCGTATCGAGATCAGCCGTTGAAAAAGGCTGACTAGCAATCAATCGGCCCAGAAACGCGATATTAGTCGACGGCCCCACCACTTCAAATTCAGCTAACGCTGCAGACATGCGAGTCAATGCCTGCGCTCTATCTTCACCCCACACAATTAGCTTTGCGATCATCGGGTCGTAGTGTGGAGTAATGACGTCGCCTTCACTCACACCTGAATCAATCCGCACTGAAGATTCATTCGTAAATGTACATGCTTGCGGTGTACGCAGATGAATAAGCTGGCCTATCGATGGCAAAAATCCCTTTTCAGGATTTTCTGCATAGATGCGCGCTTCAATCGCATGGCCATGCAACTGCAGCTCATGCTGCAATTTCGGTAGACGCTCACCGTTTGCTACACGACACTGCCACTCAACTAAATCAATACCGGTCACCATCTCAGTCACAGGATGCTCAACCTGAAGACGCGTATTCATTTCCATGAAATAAAAACTGCCGTCTTGATTCGCAATGAACTCGACTGTGCCTGCACCAACGTAACCTACAGCACGCGCAGCCTCAACTGCCGATTTACCCATCGCTTCGCGTCGCTCGATAGACATGCCAGGCGCTGGTGCTTCGTCCAAAACTTTTTGATGACGTCTTTGTACCGAACAATCACGCTCAAACAGCGACACACAATTGCCCTGAGTATCAGCAAATACCTGAATCTCAATATGACGCGGACGTATCAGATATTTCTCAATCAATACTCGTTCATCACCAAAGCTAGCTTTCGCTTCCCGCTGACAGGAAGCTAAGGCGGCAGAAAAATCGTCGCTGCGCTCAACAATGCGCATGCCTTTACCACCACCACCCGCACTCGCCTTTAGCAGTACCGGATAACCTATGCTATCCGCTTGCTTGTGCAAAAACGCAGGGTCTTGATTATCTCCGTGATAGCCCGGCACCAAAGGCACGCCGGCTTTTTCCATTAAGGTTTTAGCGGCTGATTTTGATCCCATGGCGCGTATCGCCGATGCAGGTGGGCCAATGAAAATAATATTGGCTTGAACACAGGCTTGAGCAAACGATTCATTCTCAGATAAAAATCCATAGCCCGGATGTATTGCTTGCGCACCGGTTGCTTTGGCTGCTGCAATGATGCGATCAATACTCAAATACGTATCAGCTGCCGTTGCACCACCCAGAGCCACCGATTCATCGCACAAAGCTACATGCCGCGCATTAGCATCGGCTACGGAATACACCGCCACCGTTTTAATACCTAAACGGCGCGCAGTCGTCGCCACCCGACAAGCGATTTCTCCGCGATTAGCAATCAGTAGTTTGTTAAACATCCGTGGCGCTCCGGCTTTGATGATTCATTGTTCTACGAGTCGCTTACTTAATTCGCGACACTATCCAATACGTGCAATGTCGTTTTACCCAACCAAGCTAATTCGTCTGCACTCGCTATATAGGGCGGCATCCAGTACACCGTTTTTCCTATTGGTCGCAACAGTAATTCTTGCTCCAGCGCTTGCGTAAAGAAACGTCGACTAAAGCCCTCTGCAGTCACTGGCTCCACATCAAACGCTGCAATCATCCCTTGTTGGCGCACATGTCGAACACGAGGATGATTGGCAATCGGCAGCAGCGCGTCAGCTATCTGTTGCGCACGCTGCTGATTTTTTACAATCACGTCATCCTCATCAAAAATGGCTAGTGTGGTCAGTGCTGCACGACAGGCGAGTGGATTGCCTGTATAAGAATGCGAATGCAAAAATCCACGAGCGGTATCCGGGTGATAAAAGGCTTGATAAATGACATCGCGAGTCATTACAAGCGATAACGGAAGATAACCACCGCTTATGCCTTTCGATAGACATAAAAAATCTGGCCAGATCGCAGCCTGCTCACAGGCAAAGAAAGTGCCCGTGCGACCGCAACCGACAGCGATTTCATCCGCAATTAAATGCACATTAAATTCATCACACAAACGCCGTAACTGGCGCAAGTACTCCGCATCATGCATTGCCATACCTACCGCACATTGCACCAGTGGCTCAACGATAACCGCTGCGATTTGATCTGCACGACGCTCTAACATAGTACGCATCGCAAGAATGGCTCGCTGCGCCACATCCCGTGCAGACTCACCGGGCTCTGCCTGACGAGCATCTGGCGACATCACCACATGCGCATGCTTAAACATGCCGCCATATGCCTCGGTAAACAGCGCAACATCGGTCACGCCCAACGCGCCAATAGTTTCGCCGTGATAGCTACCTGAGAGACAAACGAATTCCTGCTTGCGAGCATTACCTGTATTACGCCAGTAATGAAAACTCATCTTGAGCGCAATTTCAACCGCCGAAGCACCATCCGACGCATAAAAACAATGGCCTAATTGGTGCTGTGTTTTGGCAGCCAGCTGTTCAGACAGCTGCACTACTGGTTCATGCGTAAAACCCGCCAGCATGGCGTGCTCTAATTTATCGAGCTGATCTTTAAGTGCGGCATTGATACGCGGATTCGCATGGCCAAATAAGTTCACCCACCATGAACTCACACCATCAAAGTAACGTCGCCCCTGATGA
>CAINAY010000430.1 GCA_903846425.1 uncultured Noviherbaspirillum sp. | reverse complement strand
TGGTGAAACAGCTTACACAGGACTACATGGCGCAAACCGTTTGGCCAGTAACTCGTTATTAGAGTGTGTGGTGCTGGGACGTGCAGCTGCCCAACATATTGAACTTCAAGCCAAACCCAAGCAGGCAAAATTGCCGGCATGGGATGAAAGTCGCGTCACCAACGCCGATGAAGAAGTCGTGATTACTCAAAACTGGGATGAATTACGTCGCTTTATGTGGAATTTTGTCGGCATTGTTCGCACCACCAAGCGGCTGGAAAGAGCGCAGCACCGCTTAGCCGTGCTGAAAGAAGAAATTGACGAATACTATGCAAACTTCCGCATCACGCGCGATCTGCTGGAATTGCGTAACTTAGTCGAAGTCGCTTCGCTGATTGTTCGTAGCGCAAAGTCGCGGCGCGAAAGTCGAGGTTTGCATTACAGCTTGGATTATCCTGACACGCTGCCCAAGGCATTGCCAACGGTGTTGTCACCTAAACGTAAAACTGGTTCGCGCAAGTCGTAGCGCTTTAAGCTATGAGCTAATCAAACGCTGCGCTGATCAAACCACGCGCAAGGAGTAATCGGTGGCTTTGATGTCTTTGGTCAGGCTGCCGATAGAAATACGATCAACACCCGTCTCAGCGATGGCTCGTATAGTTGATCGAGCAATGCCACCCGATGCTTCGAGTACAGCGCGCCCTGCTGTTACTTTCACAGCGTCTTGCAACATAGCTACAGAAAAATTATCTAACAATATAGATACTGCACCGGCATCTAATGCCTGCTGCAACTCATCGAGCGATTCAACTTCAATCTGAATGCCCACGCCGGAATGCAAAGCATTCGCTGCCGCCATCGCCGCCGTAATGCTGCCCGCCGCCGCGATATGATTTTCTTTGATGAGAATTCCGTCGTATAAAGCCAGACGCTGATTTTTTCCACCACCCACACGCACCGCATATTTTTGTGCAAGCCGTAAGCCAGGTACTGTTTTACGTGTATCTAAAACAGAGGCGCGCGTACCTTGAATCAAATTCACATACTCGCGCGTCTTCGTGGCGACACCAGATAACAACTGAAGAAAATTTAATGCTGCCCGCTCACCTGTCATCAGTGCACGCGCTGGACCGGTCAAGGTGCAGACCTCGGTGTCAGCGGTCATCGCATCACCTTCGGCTATATGCCAATCGATTGAAATTCGAGGATCAACTTGATGCATCACAGCTTCAAACCAAGGAGCACCACACAGTACCGCTGGTTCGCGCACCACAACTCGCGCTTTGACTTGTGCTGATGCTGGAATCAGTTGCGCAGTCCAATCACCCGACCCAATATCTTCAGCCAGTGCAGTGCGAATGTTATGTTCGAAAGCAAGCGACAGCGCCGCATCAAATGGCGCGAAAGAATTGTGTAACGTGCTCATGCCGGGCCTAGGCCAGCAAACAACGTTTGTTCCGCAGCCAGATCAGCAGAAGGACGCACATTCGCTTTTCGTGCCGCCGCGAAATCGAGCATACGATCGATGCACGTTACAGCCTTAGCTCGAATCGTTTCATCCACGGAAATGGTGTTACGACCACTTTCTAAAACATCGGCTAGATTTTGCAGCGAATTCATCGCCATCCAAGGGCAATGCGCGCAGCTCTTGCACGTGGCGCTATTGCCAGCCGTCGGTGCTTCGATAAACACTTTGCCCGGCGCGGCCTGGCGCATTTTGTGCAAAATGCCATTGTCAGTAGCCACAATAAATTCATTCGCATCGAGCGACGTTGTGGCGGCGATCAATTGCGAGGTTGAGCCCACCACATCCGCCAATGCCACCACGGCTGCCGGTGACTCAGGATGTACAAGAATTTTTGCATTCGGATATTCGCGCTTGAGTAATTCAAGTTCTATCCCTTTAAATTCATCATGCACCAAACACGAACCCTGCCACAACAGCATAACGGCACCGGTTTGATTTTGAATGTAACTACCCAAATGACGAACAGGGGCCCACAGACTTTTTTTCCCCTGCGCATGCAAATGAGCCC
>CAINAY010000429.1 GCA_903846425.1 uncultured Noviherbaspirillum sp. | reverse complement strand
GCGCTCGCTCGAGCATTTTGCAATTTCCACTGAAACGCTGCCGAAAGAATTCATCCGTATTTTGGCGCGAGTTAAACGAGCTGCAGCGATAGTCAATCGCGATGATGGACGACTATCGAGTGAATTGGCCAATGCAATCATTCAAGCAGCGGATGAAGTGGTGGTAGGTCAGCATGACAATGAGTTCCCTTTATCTGTATGGCAAACTGGTTCAGGTACGCAAACCAACATGAATATGAATGAGGTGCTGGCGAATCGCGCTTCCGAATTACTCGGTGGCGAGCGCGGTATGAAACGTAAGCTGCATCCGAATGATCATTGCAATCTTGGTCAGTCCTCTAACGACGTTTTTCCAACAGCGCTGCATATAGTCATTGCACTCGAGACGAAAGATAAACTGTTACCCTCTCTTCATCAGCTGGTACTGGCTATAGATCAAAAAGCTACTCAGTATGCGTCGCTGGTCAAAATGGGGCGAACGCATCTACAAGATGCGATGCCTCTGACACTGGGTCAGGAATTTTCTGGTTATGTTGCACAACTTCAGTTAGCCGCAACAGCAATTCAATCAGCGCAAGTCAATCTTTATGCCTTAGCTCTAGGTGGTACTGCGGTAGGTACCGGATTCGGTACCTCTGCAGATTACGGCAGTAAGGTGGCGCAGATACTAGCTTCCGAACTGGGAATACCGTTTGTCAGTGCTGAAAATAAATTTGCAGCGTTAGCTGGTCACGAGGCGATGACGATTTCCCATGCCGCTCTAAAAACACTGGCGTGTGCCTTAATAAAAATAGCCAATGATCTGCGGTGGTTAGCATCGGGTCCGCGCTGCGGACTGGGTGAACTGACGCTTCCTGAAAATGAACCGGGTAGTTCTATGATGCCAGGCAAGGTCAATCCTACCCAATGCGAAGCACTCATCATGCTGTCACTTCAGGTTTTAGCCAATGATGTTGTCATTAGTAGTGCGGCCGCTGCAGGCAATTTTGAATTAAATGTAACTAGACCACTGACTGCGCATGCGTATCTACAAAGCTTACGTTTGCTAAGCGATGGCATCACTAGTTTTACTCGCCATTGCGTCACTGACATGGTGGTTAATGAACGGCGTATGACTGAGTTGGTCGAGTCATCACTTATGCTAGTCACTGCACTGGTGCCACACATCGGTTACGACAAGGCGGCTGCCATTGCGAAAACGGCTCACGCTAATAATTACAGTTTACGGGAAGCTGCTCTCGCATCGGGTTATGTGAGTACTTTTCAATTCGACAGCTGGATACAACCAGCTAGCATGACTCACCCAAGCTAAAGAACCTGCGCTAATTACCTAGGCGCAGTAAGCTATGATTTACTTAGCTCACTGCGCATTGCAAATCAAATTAACGAGGTGCGCCTCTGCGCAGCAAATTCACAACCGCGAGCAAAATAATCGCGCCTAGTAGAGAAACTACCAAAGAAGTCAGGCTGAAATCATTTTGATTAATGGTGCCTGTACCAAACAGCGGCGATAGCAACCAACCGCCGACCAAGGCGCCCACGATGCCTACGACCACATTAAGAACTACGCCTTGTTGCGCATCAGTTTTCATCACTATACTGGCCGCCCAGCCTATCAATCCACCTATCACTATCCAGATAATGAAATTCATGTCGTCTCTCCAGTTAAACCTAAGGGAAACCGCACGATTGGCGGTTCTTGTTTAGAGCGTGACTGAAGGCAGCTGGTTCACATTCAAAGCACGTCTTATGATCGCGATGAATAACTCTGGTGTAGGCCTGTGATCTTGACCGTTAAGAGCGCTGCTATCCGTGGTGTGTCTGGCAGTATTTCCGGCTTGCATGCACAATAGCGCTATGTGGAGAGATGTACTTTCTCTTTTTGCATGAAAAATTCGGATCGATCAAGACATTCACACAAGGGAAGTCCATGCAGAATCAAAAACCGATGGTATTTAGTTGGATCGTGTTTGCTTTTTGGGCGGCATTGACAGTGACTGCGCACGCAGCACCTTTAAAGGTTGATGCAACCAAAAGTTCAGTTTCAGCTGTTTTTAAGCAAATGGGCGTTCCGATAGAAACTAAATTCACTAAATTTTCAGCTCAG
>CAINAY010000428.1 GCA_903846425.1 uncultured Noviherbaspirillum sp. | reverse complement strand
TCAAGAGAGATCACGGATCTCGCCAACCAGCCTTCCCAGGCAAGGTAGTAATGCGAAAGCGGATGTGGCTTTGCTAATAGTGGCAATGATCTGAGCATGTAACGAGGTCGATGCTTTGCTGAGCTTTACGTTTCGCATATCGGAAACGATGGCTTGCCAATGGATTAGGCAGAGTTTTTCAATGAACTTTTCTGCTACTTCATCTTAAAAAAGAAGACGTTTTCATAGAAAGCGTATTCATTAAAAAGGCTAGGGGTTTGGATTCGGTCTGCAAATGGCTGCGGCTGTACAGGTCACTTTGGACTCTGATGGTTGAATCTCGCGCAAAAAATGTCCAAAAAGTGTCCAAATGAAGTGGCGCTAAAAAGAAAAACGGGCTAGCGCTTGTGGCGCTAACCCGTTGATTTTGCTGCTTTTTGTACTGGTGCGGCCGGCAGGAATTGAACCCACGACCCCTTGGTTCGTAGCCAAGTACTCTATCCAGCTGAGCTACGGCCGCGAAGGGCGAAATTATAACACTAGAAAAACCCTCTAGGAGCGATCTGCATAATGTTCCGGTCTTTCGCGCGCGGTTAAAAAAGAGATGTGCTGATCGAATTGCAAAGCCTCTGCTGATCATAGGGGCAGAAATACGACCCCAATAAATCAGTGCATTACGTAGCCTAGGCGTTTTAATTCTTTCATAGTTTTCTGTCTTGGCGGAAAATCTGTTCTCAGTTTAAATAGCCATTTAGCAGGGGTCAGCATGTATGTCCCACCACATTTTGAAGTATCCAACCCCGAGGTCTTGCATGATCTGATAGCGCATCATCCATTGGGTGTGCTGATTACGCAGGGTGAATCCGGTTTAAATGCTAACCATATTCCATTTGAGTTAGAGGCCAGCGCTTCAACGCATGGCATCCTTAGGGCGCATGTTGCGCGCAACAATCCTGTCTGGCAGTTGTCTACGAATGGCGATGAAGTTTTAGTCGTGTTCCAAGCGGACGATGCTTATATTTCACCTAACTGGTATCCCAGTAAACACGAAACGCATCAACAAGTACCGACTTGGAATTATAGAGTTGTACACGCGTACGGAAAAATCACTATTTACGATGATGAAAAATATGTGCGCGCACTGGTGGGGCGTTTAACCAAGAAGCATGAAGCGAATCAGCCTAAGCCTTGGAAAATGAGTGATGCACCGCGCGATTACATGGAGATGATGGTTAAATCGATTGTAGGTATCGAGATTGAAATTACTCGGTTGATTGGAAAATTTAAGCTAAGCCAAAACCGTGAAAATCGTGATCGTCTGAATGCGGCGAAGGTGCTAGTTGAGCAGGGCAATGAGACATTAGGAAAAGCGATGCTAGATGTTGTCCCGCCGAAGTAAAGCTATGTATTTCGTAATGCAACGTTCAAAAAGAAGAACGTGCCGTAATCGAATACTAAGCACGTAAAAAATAGAGCTTCTTCTTAGTGACGTTATTTATTTTTCACTGGCCTTAACGGCTTTGTTCATTAGTTTGGAGAGTTTTTCAAAATACTTTAACGAAGCTGGAGTTAGTTCTAATTGCTTGCGGCGAGCGTCTTCTGTTGGTGCTAGCGCTATCCAACCTTTATCGCGCATAGATTGCAGGCGGCCATGCAGCATGGCGGGGGATCCTAATTCCGATTTGTTCATGAGATCTTTGACGGACAGTCGCGCTTTCATAACGTGTGCATCGGCGACGATTTCTAATATTTTTTCTTCGATAGGTTCCAAGTTGGGTAGAAGCGGGACTTCTTTTATTGCTTTGGCTAGATGCAGAAAACGTAGATATGCGCTGGTTGGCTTTGATTTCATGTCGTTGGAAATTAAGTAATGGGTTGATTTTTGGCTAAATCGTTACACGCGATTTTAATACGATGAGTGAGCACTCATAAATATTATTTCTAATAAATTGTATAGCGAGCCAGTATCGCAGTGGTGCCCGGCAGTATGAGTAGTAGGGTCTTAAAGTAATGATTAAGACCATGTTTCGTTTTTAATTAATCAGCGCCTAAATAAAATTATCAAAATAAAAATACAACTGGTTTCGCTCTTAATTTGGATGCACAAAAATATTCGCTACTGATCTCATTAGTATTTGGATAGTGAAGGCCTATAATCTCGCCGCTTACAAGTTTTTTATTTTTTTCCAGGAAACCATGAATAGTCCCGCTTACGTCATACCTAAAGAACGCCGCTCAACTGGTCAAGAGATTCATCGAATTGTCGTCGTTGGTGGTGGCGCTGGCGGATTAGAGCTGGTTACTCAACTTGGCGATTCGCTGGGTAGATCTAAAAAAGCCCAAATCATTCTGGTCGATAAATCCGCAACCCATATTTGGAAGCCACTACTGCATGAAGTGGCAGCGGGCAGTATGGATCCGAGCGCGCATCAATTGGAATATGTCGCTCAAGCTCGCTGGCATAATTTCGAGTTTTATCAGGGTGCGATGATGGATGTGAGTCGCGATGAAAAGTGCCTTCGCGTAGCGCCGGTGTTGGACGAAAATCAGAATCCGATTCTTCCGGAACGCGTCATTCCCTACGACACACTGGTGCTTGCTATAGGCAGCGTGACGAATTTTTTCAACGTACCAGGTGCAGAAAAGCATGCGATGGCCGTTGATACCGTTATTCAGGCAGAGACGATACGTCGGCGTATTTTGTCGGCGTGTATGCGTTCGCAGAGCGGCGCTTTTTTATCGGCGGATGCACCGGTCAAAAAAGTGCATCTGGTGATTATCGGTGGCGGTGCAACAGGCGTTGAATTGGCTGCTGAGTTACGCAATACTGCCGAAGTTCTTGCGGCATATGGCCTGCATAAGTTAGATCCACAAAAAGATGTGCAGATCACTTTGGTTGAGGCTGGGCCGCGAATTCTTCCGCCACTACCAGAAAAAATTTCTATAGAAACGACGCGATTACTGGGTTATTTGAATATTGATGTGATGACCGGTGATCGCGTTACGCAAGTCACTCCTGATGCCGTGCTAACGGCGAGCGGTAAATCCTTACCAAGTGATCTTACCGTATGGGCGGGTGGTATCCGTGTGCCAGCTGTGTTGCATGAGATGGGTTTAGAGACGAATGGTATTGGGCAGATTATTGTCTCAAACACGTTGCAATCGGTGTCGGATAAAAATATCTTTGCCTTTGGCGATTGCGCAGCATGCGCATGGGGTGATTCAGGAAAAATTGTTCCGCCGCGAGCACAAGCAGCACATCAACAAGCGTCGACTTTGGTGAAGAGTATGCATCGCTTATTGGCAAAAAAATCGCTGCCTGTTTTTACCTACCGTGACTATGGATCGCTGATATCGCTGGGTAATTACGAAGCGGTCGGAAATTTGATGGGTCGTATGGTGGGACGATCGGTAAAGATTCAGGGATTTTTAGCACGAATGCTTTATTTGTCGCTGTACCGAAACCATCAAATGGCTTTGCATGGATTTTTTAGAATGGCGGTCGACGCATTGGTCGATTGGCTTAGGCATAACACTAAGCCGCGAGTAAAGCTGCACTAACCAGAATAAGTAAACTAACCGCGCTAACTGCATAGACTGCAGTAGCAGGTATGCCTTGGGTAATGAATTATCTTCTTGGTGATGAAGTGCGTTTCGCTTGTCCTTCAATATGACGGAAGGTAATGCGACCCTTGCTTAGATCGTAGGGTGATAATTCGAGTGTGACTTTGTCACCTGCCAAAATACGAATGTGATGCATGCGCATTTTGCCGGCCGTATAGGCGATTAGGGTGTGACCGTTTTGTAGTGTGACGCGATAACGTGAGTCGGGCAGCATTTCATCAACGACGCCCTGCATTTCCAGCATTTCTTCTTTGGCCATAGTGCTCCAGCAATGTGCGATAGGTTAAACCCGTCGAGGGGTCTTTTTATCAAGGAGTGCTGGAGATGGTTACCGTTACGCAGAACGTTGCGGATGGTCAGCTTTCACGCGGCTTGATCGGAGGGTGATTCGTTCGGAGAACGAACCTACGCGCGCATTATAGTCGCTTTATCCCTTTAAAACCTCAAATTCACTCAGACCTCGTTTTTAGAGCAGAGTTTTAGAGCAGAGTGAATTGTTGAATGCGCAGTTAAAACGAGTCGCCGTCCTATCTAGCGAATGGCGTATGTAGGCAATTCAACGTGGTGTAGCTGGAGGTGGTGGTGCAGGTGGTGGTGGAGGTACGGATGCGCCGGGTGGTGGGGCTTTAGGTGCGGCTCGTTGTTCCGTAGAGAACATACCTGCGGGTACCGGCACTCTATGTCCAGCGCCGTACATGCATTGAATGTAGGCGTGGTCGTACATGGTTTGGCTGGTGCCGCGCTGATATCGTCCAGAATCTGCTCCTGCGACACTTCCAAACAGTAAGCCTGTGCCGGCGCCGACGGCTGCTCCTTCACTTCCTCCTAACGCAGCTCCAGCGGCTGCACCAACAGCGGTTCCAATCACTGCGCTATTGATGGTTGATTCTTGAGAGGTTTTGCCAGGTGATTTGCCACCTAACTGGCGCATTGCGTAATCACGGCAGGCGATGTCATCGCGCGTAAATCCATCAAATGTTTTACCTGATCCTTGTAACACCAATACGCTGGGCCCAACAGGTGCTGTGGTGCAGCCAGCCATGATCAAAAGCAGGGATAAAAAAATGAGGATTTTTTTCATAATCAACGGTTCTGTGTTGAAGGGGGTACGGGTGATACGCGTTGCCAAGGTTCTGGGCAATCTTTGGTGTAAGGGTAATAGGTTTTAGACGATGCACAATAGTACCAATCACTCGTTACCTGAGGCGCAGGTGGTGCTGCTTGTTGTGGAGTTTGCTCAATATAGACGGGTGCTGGTTGCTGCACGATGATCGGCTGCGACGGATAGTAAGCGGGAGGCGGGTAATAGTAGGAATGTGGATAGTAAAAACCGGGTCCAAAATACACACCTACACCAACACGACCATGGTGTGCTGAAGCGAGTCCTGGAAGAAAAATTCCTAATAAAACTAATGAAAGTAAGCAGGTAATTTTTTTCATCTTTGTCCCGTGTGACGATCTCTATACGAACTTAACTTGGTGATGATAGTTGCGGATGGCTG
>CAINAY010000427.1 GCA_903846425.1 uncultured Noviherbaspirillum sp. | reverse complement strand
GTAATGTAGGTTGGGCATGGAACGATGTATTACCTCATTTCAAACAAACAGAAGCGCATTACTTAGGTGACTCTGAGTTTCATGGCGCACAAGGTGAATTGCATGTATCTCCGGTGATGGAACCGCATATAGCCTCAGAAGCATTTATTCAGGCGGCTCTTAGCAACAACATTCCAGCGACTCAGGATTTCAATGGTGTTACGCAAGAAGGTGTCGGCTATTTAGAGTTGATGATTCGGGATGGTATACGCTCATCGACATCCGACGCTTTTTTAAAGCCGATTCGTCATCGCAGCAATCTCACCGTTCAAACCGGCGCCTTGACGGAAAAAATCCTGCTCGAAAATAAACATGTCAAGGGTGTGCGATTCACTATCAATGGCGTAGTGCATGAAGTGGGTGCGCATGAAGTCATACTCTCTGCCGGCGCTATCAATTCACCGCAATTACTTATGTTGTCAGGCATTGGTGAATCTGACCAACTACAGCGACTAGGCATACGACTAGCACATGCTTTGCCTGGTGTTGGCTACCACTTACAAGATCATCCGTATGCCCATTGCTTGGTGAATGTCGATGATGAATTTTCGATTAACAGCACCATCGCCAGTTCATTGCGCATGTTGCCGCACGTAGTGCGTTATCTGTTTACTCGCCGTGGCTTACTAAATTCAGCTGCAGCGCAAGTCGGTTTATTTACGCGATCTGGCATTCGTGGATCTCAGATCGACTTGCAGATACAAATGCGGCCATTTAGTATGCTCAGCAAGAACGGCATGTATACCGCTGAAAAAACACCGGCTGTCACTGCATCCTGCGGCTTACTGCAGCCGTTTTCTCGCGGTAGTATTCAATTGAATTCCGCAAAGCCTGACGATGCGCCACTGATAAAATTGAATCTTTTAAGCGATGCACGTGACATTGCGCCGCTCATAAGCGGAGTGCGCCTGATGCGGAAATTATTTCAGACAGCACCATTCAGCGATCACTTAAAAGCTGAAGTAATGCCGGGGCCGCTTTGCCAATCCGATGGTGAAATGACTGACTATCTACGCCAACAAGTGCAATCTATGTATCACCCTGTCGGTACCTGCAAAATGGGACATGATGCAATGTCGGTTGTTGATGATCGCTTACGTGTCAAAGGCATCGTTGGCTTACGTATCGCTGATGCCTCTATCATGCCCAGTATCCCATCGGGCAATACCAACGCGCCGGTTATCATGATTGCTTCCAAAGCGGCAGCTATGATCGCGCAAGATTCGTATTAACAAAAAAATAGCAATTTAATTACATCTCAGATTTTAAAAAACACGGCGGAGATCTCTCATGAAAACCTATAACCACTTCATCGACGGCCAGTATGTAGAGCCCATAGGCAAGCAGTGGATGGATACGATTAATCCCTACACAGGTAAAGCTTGGGCAAAAATTCCTCAGGGATGCGCCAAGGATGTCGATCGTGCCGTGGCCGCTGCCAAGCACGCTATGACCGAGGGTCCTTTTTCAAAAATGACAGCGACTGAACGCGGCAAGATGATGTTGCGCTTAGCTGATTTAGTCACCAAGCATGCCGAGCGACTGGCTGAAATCGAGGTACAAGACAATGGCAAGTTAATCGCCGAAATGCGTGGCCAGATGAACTACCACCCTGAATGGTGGCGTTACTACGGTGGCTTAGCTGACAAAGTTGAAGGATCGGTCATGCCTATCGATAAACCCGATATCTTTGCCTTTACGCGTCACGAACCTGTTGGCGTGGTGGGTGCACTCACCGCATGGAATTCACCACTACTTTTCATCGCGTGGAAATGCGCGCCCGCGATTGCTGCCGGTTGTTCTGTCGTGATCAAGCCGTCTGAATTCACTTCTGCCTCTACGCTGGAATATGCAGCGCTCACTAAAGAAGCTGGCTTTCCTGATGGTGTGTTTAATGTGGTGGCAGGTTACGGTCCCGATGCAGGTTCAGCATTAGTTGATCATCCGGATGTCGCAAAAATTACCTTTACCGGATCCGATGCAACGGGTGCGCGCATTTACGCACAAGCCGCTAAGACCATGAAGCGCGTCACACTCGAATTGGGCGGTAAATCACCCAACATCGTTTTTGATGACTGCAATTTAGATAAGGCTGCTGCTGGCGTTGTCTCAGGAATTTTTGCGGCAACCGGTCAAACCTGTATCGCTGGTTCACGCCTGTTAGTGCAAAACTCAATCAAAGAAGCGTTCACCAAGAAGGTAGCTGAACTCGGTGCGACGGCACGCAAAGGTAATCCTATGGAGGCCGATACGAATAT
>CAINAY010000426.1 GCA_903846425.1 uncultured Noviherbaspirillum sp. | reverse complement strand
TCCAGCCTCAAAGGTATGGACGCCGTCGGACTTCCTCGACCTGGGGCAGCGCGAAGCGGCGGACCTGAAGATAGGCGAGACCTGTTTTTAGCAACAGCAAACAGGATCGGTACTCTAATACAGAATGTTGAAAAATTAAGGGACAGTATAAATTTTAGCTTTTCTTCAATTACTTTTTGCCATTCATGGCTGCAAAGGCTTGCCTCACATAAGGATCAACGTTGGTGGTGGGGAGGTAGGAAATAATGTGGCAGCTCAGACTAAATCTGCAGTACTATCGCTTTACAATACTATCAAGCAGCAATACTATTGGACATGTCTATCGAATCTTTTAGTTGCCGAGACACGGAGTCACTATTTGAGGGGCATCGGGTTGCGCGTTTTCGAAATATTGAAACCGTTGCTATGCGAAAACTTGCTATGCTCAACCGAGTCATTAGGGTAGAAGAACTACGAGTTCCTCCTAATAATCGCTTGGAAGCTCTTAAGGGAAATCGCAAAGGTCAGTGGAGTATTCGTATCAATGACCAATGGCGAGTTTGCTTTCGTTTTAGCAATGGCAGAGCCCTGGATGTTGAAATCGTTGACTATCATTAAGAGACAATAACTATGCGTAAAATTCCTTACCCCAAACCTGGTGAGATTCTTTCCGAAGAATTTTTGCAGCCACTTGGTATTTCAGCGTATCGACTAGCCAAAGAGATTGGTGTGCCTCAGATGCGCGTTAGTGAAATCATTGCAGGCAAACGTGCTATTACCGTAGATACAGGTTTGCGCTTGTCGCGGTACTTTGGACTCAATGATAGTTTTTGGACTGGTCTGCAGTTAGATTACGATGCTGCTCGGGCTAAGGACGAGTTAGCTGAGGTACTGGCCAACATTAAACCAATGGAAGTGGCTTGATTTTATGTCGTTTATCGTCTTTGACTTTAACAAGATAACGTCGAATTCCTCTCACCCCCAACTCCCCCAAAAAAAATAAAAAGCACGGAATCACCACCAGCAAAACCCTCCCCAGATACCACCCTGGCTTTTCAGCATCAATCTCTATTTGCATGGCGTGGTCGAGTGCCGCTTTAACTTCGGCGATAGTAGCTGTGCCTGTATCAGGGGGTAGGTAGTAGGTTTCCCATCCATCAGCATCAATCGGTATTCGGCCCACGGTTTTGGAGCTAACGAATAAATCTAAAACAGAACGGGGTACATGATGAATGGCGGTTTCCCAGCGCCAGGGGTTTTGCGGCTGTAAGTGTAATGGGGTGGTCCATACCAGACCGAGCACCCAAAGTATGCTCAGGATGATCCACGGTCTGAGTATGACTGCAAGTAAGTTCACTTCGTTTTAAATCCTAGGCCAAGATATACAGCCTTTGTGATGGAATTAACGCCTACGTTAATACTAATCGGATCAAAAGCCACGATGAGTCCGCCGTTGGCGTTGAAGCCGTTTTTATCTCTGTTGGGATCGTCAGTCCAAGTGCCGTCAGAGTATTTCACCATCCCCTCAATTGCTCCGTAGCCTAGGCCCATATAGGCATGTAAAGACTGATAGCCACGCTTCTCAAAACTTGAGGGCATAAGAGGGAAGGTAAGCCCAATATTACCCACATAAGCAGCTTGGCCAGTTTCCGCTTCAGCGCAGGTATACCAGCAGTAGTAGCCGGCAGAATAATTCGATGGTTTGATAGGGATCATTCCGTTGAAATATCCACCCACGCCATTATCGTTCAGAGCATAAATACCAAAGCCAATGGTTTTAGTCATTTCTCCCGTTTGGGGTGAATAAATAACATCAAAATATCCTGCGTCTGCCATTGCAGATCCCGAAGACAGTAGGCCAGCGAGTAACAGGGAGAGTGATTGTTTTTTCATCGGTAGCTTTCTAAAGAAAGAATGAAAAATGATCCAGTATATGCTGCTCAAATAGAAAAACAAAGAATAGAAGGTATTCCTGGAGAACCAACAACGGATCCTGATACATCTATGATGATGTATGGT
>CAINAY010000425.1 GCA_903846425.1 uncultured Noviherbaspirillum sp. | reverse complement strand
GACGGGGTTTTCATCCAATAGCGCTTCGCTGCAGTTCTCCCTCTCGCGAGACGGGCAGCAGAACAGCAACCCGAATGAACGCAACTCGCATGGCCACGCCCAACAGCAGGCACGGCACGAAGCGTCCTATGCGCCCGCGAGCACCGATCTGCCTAAAAGCTTGATGAAATCCTATTCCTTCCAACGGCTAGACCGCACCATCTAAGGAGCCAAATATGACAACAACCGTCACCCCCAGTTCTCAGCTCGCTCACTTCATAGCAAAGCTAGAGTTCGACGATATCCCCGCTCCGGTGATGCGTCGTACCGAGGATTTATTCCTAGACTGGTTTGGTTCTGCCTTGGCAGGTAAAGTTGGACGGCCTGTGCAAGCGATTGAAGCGATTGCTCGTGAAATGGGTCCAATGGAAGGGCGCTCAGAAGTATTGATTTCGCGTCGTAAGACATCGCCCTTGTTTGCTGCAATGGTAAACGGTGCGTCGTCGCATTTCATTGAGCAAGATGATGTTCACAACGGTTCGGTGTTTCATCCCGCTGCCGTTATTTTTCCAGCGGTCCTCGCAGTCGCGCAGGATCGCGGTTGCAGCGGTAAAGATTTAATGACAGCGGCCGTCGCAGGCTATGAAGCGGGTATACGCATAGGCGAGTTTCTGGGTCGCTCGCATTACAAAATTTTTCACACTACTGGTACCGTTGGCACGGTGGCGGCAGCGGTTGCGGTGGGACGCTTGATTAATCTCAGCCCAGAAAAAATGCTGCACGCCATAGGCTCGGCCGGGACACAAGCAGCTGGTTTGTGGGAGTTTTTAAAAGACGCGGCAAATTCTAAGCAACTACACACCGCTAAGGCTGCATCAGATGGTTTGCTGGCTGCGTTGTTGGCTGAAAAAGGTTTTAGCGGTGCCAAACAAATTCTTGAGGGTAGCAAAGGCATGGCTGCTGGCATGTCTAGTGATGCCAATCCTGCTTGCC
This sequence comes from uncultured Noviherbaspirillum sp., assembly GCA_903846425.1. GTDB lineage: Bacteria > Pseudomonadota > Gammaproteobacteria > Burkholderiales > Burkholderiaceae_D > Pernthalerella > Pernthalerella communis. The sequence goes on along the minus strand of CAINAY010000425.1, from coordinate 1,109 downwards.
TGACCGATCGTCTAGGTGAGCGCTGGGCGACCATTGAAACCTCGTTTAAATTTCACGCTTCGTGTCGTCATACGCATCCTGCCGGCGATGCCTTGCAACAGGTAATGAATGAGCATGGTTTAAAAGCCGATCACATTGCACAAGTCATCACCCATGTGCATCAAGGTGCGATTGATGTGTTGGGGCCAGTAGTTAACCCGAGCACCACGCATCAGGCTAAGTTTTCTATGGGGACTGTATTAGGCTTACTGGCAGTGCATGGCAAAGCGGGTGTGCGCGAGTTTGATCAAAGCTACCGCGATAAAGAAGTCAGTGAGTTTTGTGATCGTGTCAGCATGGTGCTGGATCAAGAAGTCGATGCTGCGTATCCCGTGCGTTGGATAGGTAAAGTGACTGTCAAGACGACTGACGGTCGTGAATTGCATGGTCGGGTTGATGAACCTAAGGGCGACCCGGGTAATACGCTCAGTCGCCCAGAACTAGAAGCCAAGGCGATCGAATTGGCAGAATTTGCGGGTGCTGCGACGGCTGTGGAAATGAATGCCTCGATGAAGGATATCTGGGCTATTTGCGATAAAGCGCGAGTCAGTGATTTATTGCCGCCTTGGTCACAGGAAGTCTAATCTTTTGGTTTGATGCGTGAATTTGTTGGTTGTTCCACACTAAACGCCAACAACTACACGCTCTACGAACAACGCTAGTCCTACGACCACTACGATGGCTGACAACGCTCGTATGGTCTTTTCTTCCCATTGTGTTTTGCGCAGTTGTATCAGCAGCGGCACAATAATTAGCACCGCAACCAACTGACCTGCTTCAACGCCCAGATTGAAATTCAACAGCGATAGCAACAGGCTGTCTTTAGGTAGTCCTATTTCTTTTAGCACGGATGAAAATCCAAAGCCGTGCACTAAGCCAAACAGAAAACTAATCGTCCAGCGGCGCGAAACGGCAAAGCGTGGAAATAAATTTTCAAATCCCACATACGCAATCGATAAAGCAATTACTGCTTCTACAAAAACCGAAGGCAACGTAACAATATCTAGCGCTGCTGCGCCGAGTGTAATGCTGTGTGCCAGCGTGAATGCGGTAATGATTTTGAGTAGCTG